>CAYYBI010000526.1:0-22837 GCA_964469835.1 uncultured Rhodospirillaceae bacterium | reverse complement strand
GCGATCGCCGCCAGCACGAAGCAAATTCACATCGGTTTTGCGGTGGCGCAAATGTCGCTGCATCATCCGATCCGGATGGCCGAACAAACGTCGATGATCGACAATCTGAGCCACGGCCGGCTGATCGTGGGTCTGGGCCGGGGCACCGCCTACAATATTTACGACTACCAGGGATACGGCATCGATCCGGATGAGGCGCAGGAACGGCTGCTCGAAGCCGAAGAGATCATGATCAAGGCCTGGACGACCGAGAATTTCGAACACAAGGGCAAGTATTGGGACATCAAGCTGCCGATGTTGCGTCCGCGCCCCTATACCAAACCACATCCGCCGATACTCCGCGCGTGCTCCGGCGAGGAATCGATGCTCGGCATGGCGCGCGAAGGCCGGCCCTTCATGATGAACATCCAATCCAACGAGGTTACCCGGCACCGTATGGATCTCTACCGCGACACCATGCGTGAGTCGGGCTGCGATGAAGCGACGGTGCAGCGGAATGTCGACGATAGTTGGGTGTGGCGGAATATCTTCGTCGCCGACACCGATGCTGAGGCGAAACGCCTCGCCCTTCCCGCCTTCGAAACACAGAACGAGTTTCGCGCCCGCATGCGCAAGAAGGTTTATGCGGAACAGGGCCTTATTCTGAAACAGGAAACGGCGCCCGCCGCGCGCAGCAAGGTGCAGCATGGCATCGTCGCCGGATCACCCGAAACGGTGGCCGAGGCCATCGCCGAGATCGACGACATCGGCGTGGGCGGGCTGATCCTGACCTTCCGGATCGGCCCCATGCCCTATGACGTGACGGAAAACAGCATCCGCCTGTTCATGGAGAAGGTCGCTCCGGAATTCAAAACTAAAATGGCGGCGTGACGCGGCCCTCTCATCCGTCCGTCATCCCAGATGGGTCCTGAGAAAATCGCAGAGGGCTGCGAATTCCGCTGCGGCATCCCGCCCCGAAAAGCGCGCCCGCAGGAAACCATGGATCATGCCCTTGGCGCAGCGATACCGCGCCTTGCCGTCGGCCGCGGTCAGTGCGTCCGCATAGCGCCGGCCATCGTCCGCCAAGGGATCGATCTCGGCGACCTGAATGAACGCCGGCGGAAGGTTCGATAGGTCGCTGGCGACAAGCGGCGTGGCCAGCGGATCCGCGCTGGGGCGCTCCGTACCCGCAAGATACCAATCCCAATAGGTTTCCATCGATGAAGCGGTTAATCCGGGCGGCTCCGCATAGCGGCGATAGGCCGGCCCGTCCAAAACATCGGTAAGACACGGATAGACCAGCCCCTGCGCCGCGATCGGCGGCCCGCCCCGGTCCCGCGCCGCGAGGCACACGGCCGCGCTTAAATTGCCGCCCGCGCTGTCACCGCACAGCGCAATCCGGCCGGCATCGATCCCGTCAGCGGCCCCCTGTTCGGCGACATGGCATAGCACCGCATAGCAATCATCGAACGCGGCCGGATATGGATTTTCCGGCGCGAGCCGATAGTCGATGCTGACGACAACCGCGTCCGCCTGCGCCGCCAGCCCCCACGCGACCGCATCGGAACTGTCCAGATTGCCCTTCATGAATCCCCCGCCGTGAATATAGAGGATGCAGGGCGCCAGATCCGCCACGCCAGCGGGCCGGTACACGCGCACGGGGATGTCGCTGCCGGGCCCCGGAATCGCCCGATCCCCCACGACCATGCCGTCCGGATAGGGCTGCCGGGTCTGGTCGACGTATGACGACCACTGATCGCGCATTTCCTCGAGCGTCGTAGCCGGCGGCAACGCCGCCTTGGCATCGATCAAGACCTGCATTTCGGGATGAATTTCGAAATCATAAGACATGGCCGACCCTATCGCGTTTGGTGAGATGACCGGCGCAGCCTAACGCATCGCGGCCGCACAGCGAAACCTACGGTGAGACATTGACCGCACCGATCCCGCCATCATGGAAAAGTCGCCGCTACCCCATCCGTTCTTCCCTGGGGCGAAAGGATAGGGGGCGCCTGCGCATATTGAATGCCGGCGTGACGCCCAATACGGTTGACGAATGCGCATTCCTTGTCCGCACTGAATCGGAGGTCATGTCGTGTCCGTCTTCACCCGGCTCCCGTACATCATTGCTGCCTGTTTCTGTTTCAGCACGACCGCTCGGGCTGACACGAATTTAATCTACGAGATGAAGGGCGTAGAGACCCTCCGCATAGCAGTTCGCGGTAACCTGTTTCGGTGGGAGTTCGCCGGTGGTCGGCGCAGCCCGATGACCATCGTATACGACAACAAGCGGCGGCAAATCGACTTGATCGACGACAAGCGCAAGCGGATCTACCAAATCAATGACGAAACCCTGGCAGCGCAGCGAAACAACGATGCCAGGAGAAAACGCGCGATGGAATCGGCGCGTCGAGACTACAAAAACATGTCGCCAGAACGGCGCCGTCAGTTCGAAAAACGAATGCAACCGTGGCAGTTGAAGCGGCTAAGAGGCGACGGCAGCGACGAAAAGGACCCAACGACGATCCGGATGGGAAAGTCAGCGAAGGTCAAAGGATACCCCTGCCGGTTCGTTGACACGATCCTGAACGAACAGCCGAAAAGCCAGATCTGCGTGGCCGACAGAAGCGCTGTCGGTATGTCGAAGGCGGATTTTACGACCCTAACGGGCATGTTCCGTTTTCTTGGCGAACTGACGAAAACATCCCGCATGGCATCGACGCATTTCGCCCGGAACCTCAAGGGCGTACCACTGCAAATGAAGGACAACCGCAGAGGAAAAGTTCAGACGATCAGAACAATCAGCCATGCCCCCCTATCCGACGATGTATTCAAACTGCCTCCCTACGAACGCATCGACCCGATGGGCCGCCGGCCAAAACGACGGCGATAGGCAACGGCATATTCGTTTCGGAGGCGCAGGCCGTCGGTCAGTGAGCAGGTGCACGACTTCGTGCCGCACCCGGCCAAGAACCCGGCGAAACCCTCACACGCCAAGCGGTACCGCCTCGGCCGCCGCGACGCCACTGAGATACGCCCCATGCGCCGTCGAGAAGAAATCGCATGACGACGCCTCGCCGGCGAAGAACAGCCGCTCATCAACCGGTTGCGCCAGATCCGACCGGCGCTCGGCTTGGCCCGGCCATGCCGCGGAATAGGCCCCGCCAATATATGGATCGCCGCGCCATGCGGTGGCGGCAGCGGAGACAACACGGCCGGCGATGGCGTTGCCGTAAATTGCCTTGAGATGATCGAGCGCCGTGCCCAACATCTCGGCTTCGCCGGATGCTTCGAGCGCATCACAGAATTTGCCGCCGACATAGCCAATGGCTGCCGGCGTTGACTGTGCCCGAACCTGAAAACTGAAGGCGTCCGCCCCGTCGGTCGAATAGACAGCCCATTGTCCCGCCGGCACACCGAACACATCGCGATCGAACCGGAACGCGACCTTGTTCGCCGCCCCAAGCGGCAGCGCCTCGATTGCTTCCCTTTTCCAATCCGGCAGTGGTGGATCGAAAACGATCCGCTCCGACGCGAGGACCGCGGTGGAAACGGTAACGACGACATTTCGGGCCGAGAGCGCCCCCCGCGGCGTCTCAATGACAATGGATTTTCCCCGCCAATTCACCCGGCGCACCGCCGTGTTCAAGGAGACCGGCAGCCCTGCGCCCCACCGGACGATCAGGGCGCCGTAGCCGCCGGTGACAAGCCAATTTTCTTCCGTGTCCACGTAGTTGGTGTGGTCAGCAGTCGACGCTTTGTCCGTATTGACGGCGGATACCATGCCGAGCCACGCATCGAACAACGCGGACCAGCGCGCCTGCCCCGGCAAAATTTCGGCGACGGCAATGTCGCACCCCTTTCGCGCCGCCGCTTCCATCGCCTCGAAGGATTGATCCGCATACTGTCGCCAGTCTTCAACCTCCGCCTCTGTCGCCCACCGGCCATCCAGCCAGATACCGCGCGGCCGCTCGTCGGGCGCAACGGCAAGTCCCATCCCCTCCGCAATCGACACGAACGGATTCCGGCTCGCCGAGTGGAGCCATTGGCAGCCATGATCGAAGGGAACACCGAGCGTATCGGTCTCGGTGAAGGCGCGACCGCCGATCCGAGCCTTGGCTTCCAGCACGACCACATTCGCGCCGCGCGCGCGCAGCGTCTTTGCCGCCGCCAATCCCGCCGCGCCGGCGCCGATCACCGCGACGTCACACCGTGCCGGAAATTGCGCCATTTCTTCTCCTACCCCACCCATTGAGAAAAAGGATCGGCGAAATCAGCGCGCCTTGAACGCCACGGCTGCGGACGATAGTCTTCGCAACACGCCTTTGTTATCACCACCGAACCGGAAATCCTGTCATGCGCCGTTCAGCCCGCCCCCTTTGCATTGCCGCCGTTAGCCTTTGCTTCGGCCCCGTCGCCCTTGCCGACACCAAGGTGACCTATGAATCCGGCGGCACGGACGCTTCCAGTATAGCGGTCCAGGGCGATTTGGTTCGGTGGGAAATGACCGACGGTACGCCGAACGCGCATTCGATGCTGTACGACAACAAGAAGAAGAAGATCAGTTTCGTGGACCTCAAACACAAGCAAATCCATGAAATGGACGAATCCACGCTGGCCAAAATGCGCGCCATGCGGGCCGAGATGCAGCCGATGATGGAACAGATGCGCCAACAATTGAAGAATATGCCGCCCGAACAGCGCCGCATGATGGAAAAACAGATGCCGCAGCTTCAGGGGATGCGGGGCGCGGGTGGCGGCAAAAACGCGGTAACGGCGCGCAAGGGCAAGAAAACCAAGATCAAGGGCTATCCCTGCCAAGTCGTCGACATGCTGTTCAACGACCGCGCGCTTCATCAGATGTGTGTCGCAGAACCGGCCGCGGTCGGCATGTCGCGCCGGGATTACAACACAATGCTGGGCATGTTCGAATTCATGGATAAGATGGCACAGGCATCGCCAATGGCGCCGAAACGGTTCGGCGGGATGCTCAAGGGCGTACCGGTGCAAATGAAGGACCTCGGCACCGGCAAGGTGCAGACCGTCAAGTCTGTCAGCAACGCCCGCTTATCGAAGGATACGTTCAAACTGCCGCCCTACAAGCGGGTAGACCCGATGGCCCGCCCACCGCGGATGCGCTAAGCGCGACAAAATAAGAAAGCGACGCCCGAAGGCGCCGCCGTATCCCCAATCTCTTGCCTTTTATTTCCTACGGGTCGACCTCACCCGTTGCAGATGCCGGCGCCCCCGCATCCGGACCGTCGTTAATGTTCGACGATTTTCAACATCCAGTCGGATAGGATTTCCGACGTCTTTTCGGTCAAATGCAACCATTGCCCCTCGTTGTCCGGCGTCACCTCAATCCAACCGCCCTTAATGAGATGCACAACATGCTGGCGTACAGCCGTGAGATTAAATTCCGTCGCCGCAGACAATTCTTCCATATCGACAGCAAGCCCATCCATATCGGCGATCGCAATCAAATCGAGGATAAAGCCATCGACCGGCGTCAGCCCATATTTCTGCTGAGCCCGATAGCAGTTGGCCCGGGCGACGACAAACCCACGATATTGGTCCGCAAGCGTTCCATTCGCAGCGCGATCCGGCGCTTGTGTCTCGAGAGATCCTGTTTCCATATACATCTTTTGTATTGCTCCCTCTGTCCGCGGCCTTCGGCCAGAATTTATAACTCTTTAAGATTAAATGCTAATTTTGATTTTAACTAAATCCAACCGATCAACAGCCTTACGTTTCATAATAATAATGGTCTAACTATTTTCAGGACGCGAATAGAATAAAGAATTAGGTCTTTAGTATTAATTTCGTATTTGTCTAAAATATCTTCATTTTTAATATTCTAAAATATTTATTGTAATCGTTGCCCACAGACTTGCTCACTCCAGCTACCAGTGGCGGCCCCCATACAGAACTGCGGGCAAAAAAACGGCGCCCAACGGCGCCGCAAACTTCCCCATTCCTTGCCCTACCGGCCGGATGCGGGCCCCTCGAGCCAGCCCTCGCAGATGTCGTTTAGTGCTCCACCTGCATCATCATCAACGCCGACATGGCATTCTGTGATTTCTCCGTGGTGCGCAGCCGTTGCCGATCCTTTTCGGCGTTGACCGACAGCCAACCATCCTGCACAAGCCTAACCGTATGGCGGCGCACGATCGACGACGGAAGCTGCGCCGCCTCGGCCAATTCTTCGAGATCGACCCCTTGATCATCGCAATTGGCGACCGCGACCAAATCGAGTAGCAGCCCTTCAAGGGGTGTTACTCCCCCCTGACGTTGCGCCCAAAAACACCGAGATTTTGCCCGAACGACCCCATCGAAAGATTGAACGGACGCGCTTCTCTCGTCGAATTCCAAAATGGGCGTCGTGGGCCGTCCCATTTCGGTATCAATCAACTGCGTTAAATCTTTCATTCGCCGCCCCCAACTCAATCGAAAATCAGCAGTTCCCCGGAAGCGCCCTTATGCGGGTAGTACTTCCATAATATTTATGTATTAAACACATTGAATTTTCGAGATACATAAAGAACTAGACCATTAGTACTATAATTCACCGTTCACAGAATGATTTTCGTCAAAACTTCACATACCTAATATTTAAGAATAATGCCAATTTATTTGTCATTATTCTAAACAGGCCATAAAAGCTCCGCGGCCCTAGATGCTCCGCGTGCGGCCGCCATCCACATTGATCGCGCAGCCGCTGATCATGCCGGCACGGGCCGAGGCCAAAAATACCGTCAAATCGGCTATGTCCTCCCGCCGCACGACGCGGCCCAGAGGGACCTCGCGCAGGAGATAGCGCTCGGCCTCTTCTTCGGACAGCTCCCGTTCCTCGGCCGTCAGCCGCCGCAATTCCTCCCAGCGGCGCGTGTCGGTAGAACCCGGATTGATCGCATTGACGGTAATCCCCTTCGGCCCCAGGGCATTCGCCAGCACCTTGGTCGCGCTCAGCGTCCCGAAGTTGATCGGCCCCGCCATGACCGAGAACATGGATGGCTCGCGCCCGCGCGTTCCGGCGATGTTGATGATCCGTGCCTGATCCGATTTCTCGAGATGCGGAATCGTCTCGCGCGCCATCCGCATCACGCCGATCGGCTTGACCGCAAAGCACTTGTCCCAGGCGTCGTCGGTAATTTCCTCCAGATGGCCGCGTGTGGCGCCGCCGGCATTATTGACCAGAATATCGAGCCCGCCGAGCGCCGCGATTGCCTCCGTCACCGCGTCCGGAATCATTTCCGGCTTCTCGAAATCCAGCGCCATCACGGCAACCTGGACCCCGGCGCCGCGCAACCGCCCGGCCAACGCGTCGCAACCCGCCGGCTGGCGGCTGAATAAACCAAGGTTTACCCCCTCCGCGGCCAGCGCCTCGGCGATCGCCGCACCGATCCCCCGGCTGGCGCCGGTCACAAAGGCGGTTCGGCCGCGCAGTCCCAACTCCATAATGCCCCCTCTCCCGTCCGCGAACGCCACGCCGGACGGCAACGATGTTCGTCCTACGCCACGACGAGGATCTCTTCATTGTCAAAATAGTCCGAGCGCACGACCGGTGCGCTCTCGGTAATTTCGATCAGGTCTTCCATGTGGTAGCCGACCTTGCCGACCCACCGGATCCGGGTCTCGACCGTCGACATCATGCCGGGCGCATAGACGATATCCTCATGCGGGCTGATCAGCGGATGCTCATGCAGTTGCAGACCGATGCCGTGGCCGTTGTGGGCATAGGGAAACGGAATGCCGTGCTTTTCATGCAGCACGGTCGCGCGCTCGAACAACTGGCAGCCGGTATTGCCCGGCCGCAGCATATCGATGATCTCATGGTGAATTTCTCGCAACCGGCCCCACCAGGACCGGTCCTCGTCGCTTAACGGCCCGAGCTTCGCCGTGCGTCCGACATTGGAATAGAATCGCCGGTAGAAGCCGCCGGCATCCGCCTTCAACATGTCCCCCTCGCGGATCACGTAATCCGACGGATCCATGTGCGGGAATCCGGTATTCGGACCGGCATTGATATGCGAGAAGGCCACCGATTCCGCCCCCGACCGCAGGATCCCGTCAGACAGCCGGAAGCACATATCCCGTTCGGTCTCGCCGGGCCGCGTGTTTTCGAATGTTTCTTTCAGCGCCTTCTCGGTGCCGCGATAGGCCCGAGCCATGATCTCACGTTCGCCCGGCGTCTTGAACATGCGCACCTTCGCAAACAAATCGGCGCAATTTTCCACGCGCAGCGTCGGCATGCGTGCGCCCAACGCCGCATGATACTGCGCGCCGAAATAATCCATTTCGATGCCCACGCGGCCCTTCTCCAGGCCAAGCTCGCGCAGCACATCCGCCAGCAGATCGACCGGCGAGGTGACGAATTCCACATAGGGGCGGATATCCTGAATCCATCCTTGCTGGCGGGCGTAGCCCTCCTCGACCTGACACAGGATGAAGACGGGATCGCGGCCCTCGGCCCAGACGATCAGCGCCAGCCGGTCGCGGATATCGATCTGGGTGGAGACGAAGACATCACTGATATACAGCACGTTTTCTGGCGATACGGCGATAACCGCGTCGAAGTTGCTGGCCGAAACGGCGCTTTGCAGGCCGGCCAGGTCGCCAAGCACGTCCTGCATCGTCTTACCCGCTTTCGGGCCTGAACTCATTACCTTGCTCCCGCCAATATCACGCCTAACCGCCGGCCACGCCCGCGTTGCGCAGCGCCGCGATTTCGTCCGCCGACAGGCCCAGCTCACCGAGAACCTCGTCGGTATGCGCGCCCAGTTCCGGCGCGCCCCGCGGCCCCTCCGTCGGTGTTCCCTCGAACCGTGCAGCGGTGCGCGTCTGGCGGAGGCGGCCGGCCTGGGGATGCTCGGATTCGATCAGGATATCGTTCTCCACGATCTGCGGATGGCTGATCAAATCAGTGCGCGTCAACACCGGCGCGCACGGCACGCCCGCGGCCTCGAGGCGTTGCAGCCAATCCGCGGTGGTGCGCTCGACCAGGGCGCTCTGGGTCAGCGACAGCCGGTCGTCGATATTGAGATCGCGCAGCTCCATGGTGGTGAAACGGTCATCGTCGAGCCATTCGGGATGGCCGACCGCGCCGCACAGGCCGGCCCATTGCGCGTCCGACATCACCGAGACGCTCATATGACCATCCTTGGTTTCGTAAATCAGATCGATGTAGCTGGCCGCGCGCTGCGGTGGCACCGTTTTGCCCACATAGGTCTGTCCGCCCATGTCCGACGACCACAGGAAGGCCAGCACCGAATCCAGCATGGACAACCGCACATGCTGCCCTTCGCCGGTCCGCGTCCGGGCGAGCAAGGCGGCGGCAATCGCCTGGGCCGCGGTCAGGGCGGTCACCTTGTCCGGTACGATGGTGCGCACCAGTCGCGGCCGTTGCTCGTCCGAACCGCCCTGGATCGAGGCGAGGCCGGAGACCGCCTGAATGATCGGATCGTAAGTCGGCTTATTGGCATAGGGTCCCTTCTCGCCAAAACCGCTAATCGAGACATAGACCAGCGCGGGAAACCTCGCCCGCAGATCGTCCGCCCCGATGCCCAGCCGTTCGACCACGCCGGGCCGAAAATTCTGCAGCACCACGTCCGCGCTTTCGGCCAGCCGGAACAGCAGCTCCCGCCCCTCTTCGTGTTTTAAATCAAGGGTGATCGAGCGTTTGTTACGATTGTTGTTGAGAAAACTGGCGGACAATCCGCCGCTTCTGTTGCCGGCCTGACGCGTCTGATCGCCGCGCCCGGGCAATTCCACTTTGATCACGTCGGCGCCCTGATCGCCAAGCAACATGGCGCAAAGCGGGCCTGAGATCATGGTGGTCAGATCGATGACACGAAAACCATCGAGCGGTCCGGGCATGGGCAGTTCCTTCAAAGCCTGTCGCCGTCAGCCTAGACTGCGCGGCGGCGCGGGCGCAAATGCGGCGCGTGCTGCCATCAACTAGGACACTTTGCATTCGGTGCAAGGATTACCGCGCCGGCTTTTCGCCGCGCACGGTGGTGCGGTGCATGCGGCGGCGAGTGCCCTCCTCATCGAACGGCATCGCCTTGTGCACCGAGCTTCGATTGTCCCAGATGATCAGGTCGCCCGGCGTCCATTTGTGGATGTAGACGAACTCCGGAGCGGTCGCGAATTCCATCAACTCGGCGATCAATGCCTGGCTCTCCGCCTCGTCCTCACCGACGAAATTCCGCGTATAGATTTCCGAAACAAACAGGGCCTTGCGACCGTTCTCCGGATGGCGGCGCACCGCCGGATGGACGACCGGCGGCGTCATCGCATTCTGCGCCTCGGTCAGCGGCGGCCGATGATCCTGCCGGCGCTGGTGGTTCCAGACATAGTCGTGGGTCGCATCGCGCGCTTCCAGCCATCGCCGGCGCTCTTCGGGCAGCGCCTCGAAGGCGGCCGACATGCTGGCGAACGCCGTCTCGCCCCCCTCCGCCGGACATTCGAGGCAATGGAACAGCGAGCCCAGGCTCGGTTCCTCCATATAGGACAAATCCGAATGGTATCGCTTCGAGCCGCCATAGGCGCCAACATGGCGGCCGTTTTCGACGATATTCGACACCACGAAGATTTCCGGATGCCCATCGAGACAGAATTGATTCAATACATGATTCTCCAGCGGGCCGAAGCGCCGGCTGAAGGCGATCTGATGTTCCGGTGTCACGGCCTGCTTGGGGAATACCAACACCGAACGGTCCGCCAGTTCCCGGCGCAGCCGCCGGAACATTTCATCGTCCATCGGCTGGCCTAGGTCCACACCATCCGCCCGTGACGCGATATGCGGGGTCAGTGGCGAAAAGATGACATCGTCATTCGTCAATCCAACGGCGGCGGACATGGTCTATCCTCTTGCGTTTTCGGCTGAATCATCCGGGAAGCCGCAATTGTATGCCGGAAAAATCCAAGCGGAAAGGTCCGGCGCCCTTAGTCGTCACCGCCGCTCTCCGACTTTTTAGGACCGCGCAGGAGAAATACCAGAGGCAGCAACACCAGCATCAATATCGTCATCAGCCGGAAATCGTGCAGATAGGCAATGAACTCCGCCTGTTTTTCGATCACCCGGTCGAGGCTGAGCACGCCCTGCACCTGTTCCATGTTCCAGCGATCCGGCAGCGAAAAATGCTGGAAGCGCTCGTTGTATTCGCTGATGTTCTCCGTCAGGGTCGAGCGCGCGCTCTGCGTGCTGCGGGCAAGCTGTCCGACCAGCACCGAGACCCCGACACTGGAGCCGAGACGCCGTGCGAGACTCAAGACGCTTGTGCCGTCCGAGCGCATCGACGTGGACATGCTCTGGAAGGTAACGGTGGTGATCGATACGGCGAGGAAGCCGAAGCCGAAGCCCTGAATAAAGGTAACAAACATCACCGAGAAGACATCCACGTCGGGCGTAAATTGCGACAGCAGGAACGTCGACGCCGCAATCATGATCACGCCAAGGGCGACAAATGGCTTCGGCGGATACCGCAACAACAGCGACCCTGCCAGCAATGACGACGCCATGGTGCCGAATCCGCGCGGCATCATCACGAAACCGGTCGTCAGCACCGGATAGCCCATGTGCTGCTGCAGGATCGGCGGCAACAGGCCGGCATAGCCGAAAACCATGAAGTTGAGCAGGAATCCAAGCAAGAGGCCGATCAGGAAATCCCGATTCTTGAGCACCGCCGGATTGAGATACGCGTTGCGCGCGGTCAGGACGTGGACCGTGAAGACGTAAACGGTACACAGCGTGATCGCGCCGAGGATGATAATGAACGGCGAATCGAACCAGTCGTGCCGCTGCCCCTGGTCGAGCATGAGCTGAAAGGCGCCGATCGCGATGCTGAGGAAGATGAATCCGAAGAAGTCGAATTTCCGCGCCCTTCCGTCCCTGCCTTCGGGCACGTAGCGCGCGATCATCAGCACGGCAAGCAAGCCGAGCGGTACGTTGGTTAGGAACACATACCGCCAACTGAAAAACTCGGTCATCACGCCGCCCAGAATTGGCCCGACGATGATGCCGCTCATGCGGCCGGTGGTCAGCCAGCCGAAGGCGGTTCCCTGCTGTTCACGCGGAAATGTGGCGAGCACCACCTGCATCAGGAGCGGATTGAACCCGGCGCCGAAGAATCCCTGAATGAACCGAAAGATAATGATTTCCGTCAGGGAATCGGACTGGGCAATCAGGATCGCCGAGATACTGAAGCCGATGATGATGGCTATGAACAAGCGCTTGCGGCCGACCCGCCGGCTGAGCCAGCCATAGAGCGGCGTGAATATCGCCGACGCCACGAGATAGGCCGTCAGGATCCACGAAATCTCGGTCAGGGTCGCCGACAGCACCCCCTGCATGCGCGGCAGCGCGATGCTGACCGCAAAGGTGTCCATCCCCGTCAACATGCCTGCCGGGAGAATACCTACCGCCACCGCAATCCTTTGGCGCGGCGTCAGGGTGTGCTCCGTTGCGGCGGCTGTCATTCGGCGGGAAGCCAATCCTTAAGATTGTTGAATGCATCATAATAGCGGGGAAGCGCAGCAAAGGGATAGCCGCACGGAAACGGGACCGGAAAATGCCGGTTACGCGCCCTTCTATCGGCCGAAATTGCGATCACCGGACACGTGTTCAGCGAATCGCCGTTTCGCTTCCGTTATGGGAAACGCGGTGCGGCCCACGCCGGAGCGTAATTACAACCGCCTCAGCCACGCAATTCAGGCGCACCGGAAAGCCCGATACACCGACCCCACGGGTGGTGTACCCGATCATGTCGCCGCGCCGCCAGATACCGCGTGCAAGATCGCGCTCCGTATGCAAGCCCGTGATCAGCGGACGCCCCCCCGGCAAGCAGATCTGGCCGCCATGGGTGTGTCCGGTCAAATACAGCTGATGATGGCGCCGCGCCGCCTCGGCGGCTTCGGGAGAATGCGCCAGCGCCAAACCGAAGCCTTCTCCTTCGGCGCCAAGCGCCGCATCCGCATGTTCGCTATGAAAAACATGCACATCATCGACTCCGGTAACGAACATGCTTCCGTTCCCGCGGAACAGGCTAATCCGCTCATTCACCAAGACCCGGACGCCCAGCCCCTCCACGGGATCGACCATCGCGGCGCAATCGTGATTACCCAAGACCGCAAGTATGCCGTCCTGTGTGCTGATACCGGCCACCATACGCGCGAACTGCTCCATCACCGGCTCAAGCGGCGCGGTGTAGTCGTCCCGAATATCCCCGGTGATGACGCACAGATCGGCGTCACAGCCGGCAATCCGGCGCACCGCGGCCATCGCTGCCTCTTCGACATAATCCAGATGCAGGTCTGACAGGTGCAAGATTCGGTAGCCATCGAACTCTTCGGGTAAATCCGCGAAATGAATGGATAGGTCATTCAATTCGACCACTGCCGCCCGCGACGCCAGGAAGCGCGCCGGCGGCGTGGCATCCAGCCTGCGGTAGAGCCGCCGGGTGGCTTGATAGACCGGGCTGAAATACCGGCTGTACCAGGGACCGCCAGGGAAATTCGCCTCCATTGCATCGCGCCGGGCGCGCCATGCCCGCCGCGCCGCAATCGTCTCGGCGTCATGGCCGAATGCCTCATCGCGCATAGGCCACCCGCTGCATTTATTGAATGGAAGTTCTGGCGGCGCCTGCCGCATCGGATGGATCAAATTTCACGTGCCTTAATTCCTCACACGGCGTCCGGTAAATCGGCAACCGGCCGAAACCCGCTTCCGCGGCCGCATCCTACCTCGGACGCTGGTCATCGCAAGGCCGAATTTGGTTTACGGGACCCGAATTTATGGCGACAGTTCCGAGGTCACCCTTCGAGGAAGAGCCCGATGTCAAAGACCGATCTCGACCCCTTCGCCGGCGCGACCCAACTGGCTTCGGCCGTTCGGGAAGGTGCGCTTTCGGCCCAGGATGCGCTCGAGGCTTACCTGGACCGTGTCGACCGATTCAATCCGGACCTCAACGCAATCATCTTCTCCGACCGCGACGGCGCGCGCCGCCGTGCCCGCATGCTCGACGAAATGGCGGGCCGCGACGATTGGCAAGGACCGCTGCACGGCGTGCCGATGACCATCAAGGAATCCTTCGACATCGTCGGCATGCCGACGACATGGGGGCTGCCCGCGTTGAAGGACAACATCGCCAAGACCAACGCCTTGGCGGTGGATCGGCTGCAGGCGGCGGGCGCAGTTATTTTCGGCAAGACCAACGTGCCGCTGCTGCTGGCCGACTGGCAAAGTTTCAATGAGATTTATGGCGTCACCAACAATCCATGGGACCTGTCGCGAAGCCCGGGCGGCTCTTCCGGCGGCTCGACCGCGGCATTGGCGGCGGGCTTGTCCGGCCTCGATGCCGGCAGTGACATCGGCGCATCGATCCGAAATCCGGCACATTATTGCGGCGTGTTCGGCCACAAACCGAGCTATGGCATTTGCCCGCCGCTGGGACAGGCGCTTCCCGGGGTCCTGACACCGGCGGATATTTCGGTCATCGGACCGCTGGCGCGCAGTGCCACCGATCTGGCCATTGCGCTCGATGTCATGGCCGGGCCCGCACCGCAGGAAGCCGTCGGCTACAGGCTCGATCTGCCGCCGCCGGGGAAGACCGAATTCGCCGAGTTCAAGGTGGCGGTGATGCTGTCCGACCCCAATTCGGAGGTCGACGCAGAATTGACCGACACGTTGCAGGCGCTGATCGAAAAGATCGCCGCCGCCGGCGTGACCGTGGATGATGCGGCCCGGCCGGATATCGATACGGGCCGCGCGCACGCGCTCTATGTCTCGCTGCTGCGTGCGGCCACGTCTTCCCGGCTGGGCGAGGAGGAACGCGACCGGATGGCGGCCGAAGCCGCAACGCTCGATCCCGCCGACAACAGCTATCACGCACAAATGTTGCGCGCCAATACGATGCGCCATGGTGAATGGCTGAAACTGAACAATGAGCGCGAGCATATGCGCCGGCGCTGGGCGGATTTCTTTGAAGACTATGACCTGTTGCTGTGCCCGGCCGCGGCGTCCGCCGCCTGTCCGCACGACCATGCCGGCGAGCGCCACACCCGCACGATCACCGTGAACGGCAAGCAGGTACCGACCACCGACCAGCTCTTCTGGGCGGGATATAGCGGGTCGGTCTACCTGCCCTCTACCGTGGCGCCCGCGGGGTTGACGAAGTCAGGCTTGCCCGTCGGGCTGCAGATCGTCGGGCCCTATTTACAGGACCGCCGCTGCATCGAATTCGCCGGTCTTATCGAGCAGGCATTCGGGGGCTTCGTTGCGCCGCCCGGATATGGCGGATAAATGCGCTACGCAAGCGTGAGGACGGAGGACTTGCCCATTGGAACCACCTGAAATTCTACACACTTGCAGTCGCCGCACATGGCTGTTTCGAACCACCGCGTTGGGCACGCTGCTTGGGTCGTCGCTCGGTCTGAAATCGGCCGGCGCCGCGACAAAACCGATCGTTCAGCCAAATACCCACACTGGCGAAAGCTTCATTCGCCGCGCTTTCACGATGCGCGACCATGCCGCCGCCGCGGGCGACCAGCCATATGGTGCAATTATCGTAAAGGACAGCCATATCGTCGGCGAGGCGCCGAGCCGCGTCATCACCGCCAAGGATCCGACCGCGCATGCGGAGACGGAAGCGATCCGCGACGCCGCACGACGCCTCGGCACGCGCGACCTCGGCGGCTGCGCCCTCTATTCGTCCTCGCGGCCCTGTCCGATGTGCGAAGCCGCCGCCTATTGGGCGAATGTCGACAAAATGGTGCACGGCGCGGCGGCCACCGATGCGGGCCCGCCAAGCCTCAACCGCTGCTGATCGGTTCGCCGGTAGGCTGTGCTCGCACCTGCAGGCGAGCCCAGTTTCAATCGGCGAGGTTCCGCTTGCGCTTCGGACACGGCCGTACCGTTTTGGCCGCCGGGTCGAATTCGGAGCGGTCGATATGGGCCAGGCTCTTGCCATAAATGTGCAACGATACCGTGGTCTGGTCGCTGTCGTTCTGGACGCTGTGGATGTCGTCGGGCAGGAAACCGATCACATCCCCGGCACCGACCACCACCTCGTTATGGAGGACGACGTCCGCGTGGCCCGGCGTCGAGCCGTCATCCTGACGCAGCCAGTTGAGATTCTTTTCCGGCCCGTCGATCCCGACCACCACGCCCCAGGTCTGATGGTCGTGCGGTGCGACGCCGCGCCCCGGCAGCCAGGCGATCGCCTCGACCAACAGGTGTTCCGGCTCTTCGTGCAGTATGGTGATGCCGAAACCCTGGTCCGCTTCGCAGTCGTAAAACGACGGTTTCACCCAACCGGTATCCGCCGCGATGCGCTTGGCAAGCGGCGTCACCGCCCGGATGATCGACTTATTGTCCTGCTCCTTGGCGGTAATTTCCTTGAGATCCTTCACGAACGCGTCAAGTGTGTAACCCGGCACTGCGGCTTCTCCTTTTGCATGACCCTGGACAAGATAGCACGCCAGGGCGCCGCGTAAAAAAGGCCCCCTTCGGTAAAAAGATCGCTGGTTCCGCGCGGTCCTTTGCAATCCATACGGCGGCGCCTAAACTCCGTGACCCTGGACAACGTTCCGAGTGTTGGTGAAAGGATCAGGCGATGACGGCAGCGATCAACCCGCTCAGCGATATCATGGGCGCCGAGACAGCCGGCGTAGACCTGCGCACGCCGCCGGATGACCGCACGCTCAACGCGTTAACCGATGCATTGCACCAGCATGTCGTGCTGTGTATCCGCGACCAGAATTTGGAACCCGGCGCTTTGGTCAAGGCGGCACGCCTGTTCGGCACGCCGGTGCGCCAGGTCAACAAATACCTGAATTTTCCCGACCAGCCGGAGATCGGCATGCTGTCCAGTGACGACCGCGACGTCGTCGGGACCGGCAAGCGGGTAATCCGCGGAACGACCTGGCACACCGATCATTCCTTCACGGCGCAACCGCCCAAAGCCACTATCCTTTATGCGCTAGTGGTGCCGGAATCCGGCGGCGAAACCAGTTTCTGCAATATGCGGGCGGCCTATGAGGCGCTGCCCGAACAAACCAAACGCCGTCTCGATGGGCTCAAGGCCGTGCACACCTATGAAAGCAGCCGCTCGCCGCGCAAGATGATGAAACTGACCGACGACGAAGAAGAAGCGCTGCCCGAAGTGGTGCATCCGCTGGTGCGCACCCATCCATCCACCGGCGCAAAGGCGCTGTATATGAGCACCACGCGGCTCGAGCGGATCGTCGGCCTGGAGCGCGCCGAAAGCGACGCGCTTATCGACGAATTGCTGGCGCACGCGACACGGCCGGAATTCCAGTATGACCATGTATGGCGGGCCTGCGACATGGTGATTTGGGACAACCGGTGCTCGATGCATCACGCAAACGCCAACTACCCGCTAGACGCCAAGCGGTTGCTTCATCGGATCATCCTTGAAGGGGAGATACCCGCCTAGGCCGCGCGATGACCGCGGGCAGACGGTCAGTGCAGGTACCTTTCCGGCAATGCTTCGAGGAAGGCTACACCGATTATGGTGGCTTCCTGTCGGACCGTTTCACAGAGAAAAGCCCGGCCATCCATAAGCTCGAGAATGAATTCGTTTGGCGGCCAGACGGTTTCCAAAAGATGCAGACGCGCGCCCGTCTCCGAGATGTCCAGAACGTTGCATTCCACGCTGGATTTACCGTCGTGAAAAACCAGCGCTGCGCTGGCCAGTCTCTTCGACCGCCGCGCCCGGCTGCTCATTGTCGATTTTTTTGAAAAAATCTTTTTACTTGAAGTGCTTGCCATATCTCACCTGTTCTCTGAAGGCATTGTACGAAATACGCCATGCCCGGCAGTGATTTTGGTCACCCGTTTGACAGGAGTTGTAAGGGTTTCAGGAGTTCAACCGACCCTGGGAAACCCTTATCGCCATTGAATAAAACACATTTAAATTATGCCGTAAGCATTTGATAAAAATTGTACTTATTCGTTAACGAACCATTAATACGCGATCCCTAGGCTGACACTCTGGCTTCAATCGCGGCCTTCAATGAACAAAAAGGTTAATAAGTTCAATGAATCAAAGAGGTAAATTATCCTTGGCGGCCGATTACGGTTTCGGCCAAGGACCAGCAGACCGGCGGGACGCGGCGCGCGATTCGTCGGATCAAAGTGCGCATATAGCATTTCATAACAATGAAATGGATTGCCATCTCGTGGACATTTCGCTGAAAGGCGCCCAAATTCGCGTCGCGAACGGCAACGACGTGCCCAACTTTTTCGAATTGCATACGCCGGCGGGCGAAGCCTTTCTGTGTGAGGTAAAGCACCGCAAGCAAGACACCATAGGTGTTCAATTTCTCCGGCATAGCTAGAGTCCTCCACACAAAGCAGACCTCGGAGTTGCCCGCCGCCTAAGGGGCGGCCGGTCATCGCGTACGTCTTCATTTGCAATTTGCGGCGATTGATTCCATCAAGAGCCACGAAACGATGTGGACTCAATCGGAAAAAATCTTCAGCCTGATGATGGCAGGGTTCGCTGTCGCCATCGTGCTCACCAATATTATCGGCGTGAAGCTGTTCCTCGCTTTTCCCGAGAGCCTGCCGACCGGGTTTTTCGGCGAACCCATCACCTTGACGACCGGCCTGTTGACCTACCCGCTGACGTTTCTGTTCACCGACATTGTCTGCGAAGTGTGGGGCCGCCGCCGGGCCAATGTCATGGTCATCACCGGGTTTGTGATGAGCCTGGTGTCACTCGTTTTGATCCAGATTTCGCTGTATTTGCCAGGCGCTCCAGCATGGGCGGCGTCAAACCCGCATTTCACGACAGTTGCCGATATGCAGCGGGCATTCGAATCCGTCTTTACCCTGCCCGGCATCCTGATCCTGGGTTCGATGACCGCCTATCTGGTGGCCCAATTGCTCGATGTGAAGTTGTTTCATTTCTGGAAGGATCTGACCAAAGGCCGCCATCTCTGGCTCCGGAACAATGCCTCGACGATCCTGTCCCAATTGGTCGACACGATCATCGTCAACAGCATCTTTCTCGGGTTTGGGCTTGGACTGCCATGGCCGCTGATCGGCAAGATCATTGTGGCCAGCTATGTCTTCAAGGTTTTGATCGCCCTGCTCGATACGCCGTTTATTTATCTCGGCGTGGCGCTGGTCCGGCGTGCCGCCGGCATGGACCGGCAGGAAGCGACCGCGTCAAACGCCGACTAGGCCCGTCCGGGCACCGCACAATTTCTCCAAGCTTTTTACTGAAACCGCGTGTTCGAAATATGGCGAGCCGCCGACGTGACTTCCAATTTCGCGATATTGGCCGCATCGAGCGTTTGCAGCATCCGGCGCAAGCCACACGGCGATTCGTTTGGCTGACTGTCCCGCACTGTGGCGCCCACCGTGGCGCTGCCGATGAGGATTGTCGCAAAAACCGCGATCAGAGGAAGAAAGTTGAAGATCCGTTTCATGGTTCTCTCGAATTCCCGGCCCAAATGCCCGGTCTATTCTTGAAAACGAGAGAGATCTGCGGTGGGGGTTAAATCTGCGCAATAATTCCAAACGGATCGTTCAGAACGCTTCCGCCATCACTGAGGAACGCGACAATCAGCCGCCCGTAGAATTCGGGCGGCTGCGGCCATTACGGCAACCGATGAAAGAAAGCCCCGGAATATTCAGGAAGAAAGTGACCCGGTGCCCGTGGCCGGACGTTCGAGTTGGTAGGACATCACATAGGCGATGATTTTGTGGCCGGAGGCGCCCTCAAACGCCGCGATCGGGAATTCCCGCTGATACGCCGTTTCCTTCGGCTCGTTGATCAACATCGAACCGTCATCCGTCGTCACATAGCGATAGCAGCTGATCTTGGTTTCGCCGATCTCGCTGATGTGCTCCGCCAGCACATAGTCGCCATCTTCCGGCTCCCGCCCCAGCTCGGCATAGTCGACGCATTCCAACAGGCTGCCCGAGGGAAAGACGCCATCCATTCCCTCACCCAGTATTTCAAAACACAAAGCCGCGCTCGCCATCGCCATTTTCCTACTTGAACAGTATCCTTGAGAGCATCATCCGTTTTTGCCATGGGTCGCTCAATTCGTCCTGACCGACTAGTCTATTGGGCCGGGTCGCGGCGGGGTCATGCCGACGCCGAAAAGCGATGCTTCCCGCGCCCCTGCATGGCGACGAGCCCGGTACGGCTAGTTCCTATGGACTATCCGGGGCACGCAAGAGGAGCAGACTGCGCCGAGACAGCCATAGCGACAGACACAAGAAACTGTTACCAGCGGCCTATGCGCACGCTCTTGCCAACCGGCGGCGGGCGGAACATGGTCCCCTGCCGTGGGCGAACCCGGACGGAAGCACGTAAACTGGAAGCATGAGCGCAGGCCCCGAGTATCACACTAGCGCGGAACATCTCGTCGATGCGCTGATCGACGCGGTGGGCAAGGACATCGTGCTGGGCCTGCCGCTTGGGCTCGGCAAGGCCAATCACATCGCCAATGCGCTGTTCGACCGCGCCGCGGCCGACAGCTCGATCACCTTGCGGATATTCACCGCGCTGACCCTCGAAACGCCCGCGCCGGCCGCCGGGATTGCGCGGCGTTTCACGGAGCCCTTGGTGGAACGCCTGTTCGCGGGGTACCCGGCCCTCGCCTATGCACGGGCGGTCCGCGGCGGACGGCTGCCGCCCAATATCACGGTGAACGAATTCTTTCTGCAAGCCGGCCATTGGCTCGGCATCGGCTATGCGCAGCAGAACTACATCTCCGCAAACTACACCCACGCCGCCCGCTACATGTTGGACGCCGGTGTAAACGTTGTGGCGCAACTGGTGGCCAAGCGTACGGATGCGTCCGGCGTCCGATTCAGCCTGAGCTGCAATCCCGATATCACGGTGGATCTACTGCCCGCCTTCGAGGCATTGCGGAAGGCCGGCGGCAAAGCCGTCCTGCTCGGCCAGGTAAACAGCGAATTGCCCTATATGATGGGCGACGCGGAGGTCGAAGCGTCCGCCTTCTCCCATATCCTCGAAGCGCCGGAATGCGATTTCCCCTTGTTCGCACCGCCGAAGCCCCCGGTCGGACTCACCGATCACGCGCTTGGCTTGCACGTCGCACGGCTGGTGAAGGACGGGGGTACCCTGCAGATCGGCATCGGATCGATTGCCGACGCGGTCGCCCATGCGCTCATCCTGCGCCATCGCAACGCCACCGCATTTGAGGACACTGTAGGCCGCCTCACCGCCGCCAACGGCGCGGAAAGGACATGGGAAGATGGCCCCTTTACCGAAGGACTCTATGGCGCCAGCGAAATGCTGGTCGATGCGTTTATGGAGTTGATCGATGCCGGCGTGATGAAACGACAGGTCGAAGATGGCGCCGTCCTGCACGCGGCGTTTTTTTTGGGACCGCGGGCGTTTTACCGGAAGCTTCGGGAAATGCCCGATGAGGCGCGCGACCGCCTCCGCATGACCTCCGTGTCCTTCGTGAACGAGCTCTATGGCGACGCCCCGCGCAAGCGCCGCGACCGCGTGCATGCGCGCTTCGTAAACAACGCGATGATGGCAACACTGCTCGGCGCGGTCGTGTCGGATGGGCTGGAAGACGGAAGGGTGGTGAGCGGTGTCGGCGGGCAATATAATTTCGTCGCCCAGGCATTCGCGCTGGAAGACGCGCGCTCGGTTATCACGCTCAATGCCACCCGGGAGGAGCGCGGGCGCACCGTCTCCAATATCAGATACAGCTATGGCCATGTGACAATTCCCCGGCATCTCCGCGACATCGTCGTCACCGAATACGGCATCGCCGACCTCCGGGGCAAAACCGATCGCGACGTGATCGCGGCCATGCTGTCGATCGCGGATTCGCGCTTTCAGCCCGACCTCCTCGCCGCCGCGAAAGCCGCGGGCAAGATCGAACGCGATTACGAAATCCCGCCCGCCTTTCGCGACAACACACCGGCCCGGATCGGCCGCGCGCTTGGCCCCGCACAGGCCCAAGGCCTGTTTCCCAGTTTTCCGTTCGGCACCGACTTCACCGACGCGGAGCAATACCTGTTGCCGGCGTTGCGGCGTCTCAAATCAATCTCGGGCTCGAAACGGCGCCTCGCGCAAACCCTGCTCGCCGGGATATTGCAGCGGCCGAACGCCGAGACGGCGGCATGCCTGGAACGCATGGCGCTCGCCGCTCCAAAGCGGCCGGTGGAGTATTTCCACCGCGCGCTCCTGCTGGGTGCGCTCGCATCGACGGCGGTGGAGTCCTGACGGTGCTGAAATGGGCCCTTGGCAAGATCGGCGCCGGATTGGCGCACTATCTGGATCAGCCCGCGGGGAAATACCGCACCTTTTCGGTTACGCCCCTCGCCGTCCTGCAAACCTGCCTGCGCCCGGGCGATGTGCTGTTGATCGAGGGCGACAAGCGGGTCAGCGTGGCGATCAAATACCTCACCCAGTCGACCTGGTCGCACGCCGCCTTCTATGTGGGCGATGCGCTGGAAGACTCCGCCGGCGGCGACCCGCCCGCCACCTTGATCGAGGCGGATCTCCAGCGTGGCGTCATCGCGGTGCCGCTCGCCACCTATGCCAACATGAACACCCGCATTTGCCGCCCGGTCGGCCTGTCGGCGGACGATCTGCAGCGCGTTATCGGGTTCATGACCGAACGGATCGGGCTGCGGTACGATCTCAAGAATATCATCGACCTGATGCGCTATCTGATCCCGACGCCGCCGGTTCCCACCACCTGGCGCCGGCGCATGATCGCGCTGGGCAGCGGCGATCCCACGCGAGCGATCTGCTCGACCCTGATCGCGCAGGCGTTCCAGTCGGTGCGCTATCCCATCCTGCCCACGGTCCACCATGAAGAAGCGGTC
>CAYYBI010000525.1:0-4358 GCA_964469835.1 uncultured Rhodospirillaceae bacterium | reverse complement strand
AGTGCATGGGGGGTTGGTCGAGATGCTACAAAACGTCGTGCAGCGGGCGCTGCGCTAGCGACGCGGCGCGCCGCTGCTCTTGCCCTGTGGCACCGCGCGTGTACCGTTGCGTCGATTGTCCGCGCCCGGTTTGGGCGCTTTACACTGACAGAGCCGAGCCATGCCGATCGATTTCGAAGTCGACGATCAGGGTGTCGCCCTGATCGTCATCAACCGTCCGGAGCGGATGAACGCGATGGACGCGGAACACTATGCGGCGCTGTCGCAATGCTGGATGACGGTACGCGACGATCCGGCGATCCGCTGCGCCATCGTCACCGGGGCGGGGGAGAAGTCCTTCACCGCCGGGGCCGACCTCAAGGCGTTCGTCAACCGCGAGCCGGCGATGCACGAAAACTGGCTGACCCAGAAGGATCAGATTCTCAACCGGGGGCTCGAAGTCTGGAAACCGATCATCGCGGCGGTCAACGGCTACTGCCTCGGCGGCGGCATGACCTTGCTGATGGCGGCGGATATTCGACTTGCGGTGCCCGAGGCGACCTTCGGCCTTTCGGAAGTAAAGCGCGGCCTGGTGCCCGGCAATGGCGGCACTCAACGGGTCATGCAGCAATTTCCCTATGCGGTCGCGATGGAAATCCTGTTGACCGGCGATCGGTTCGGGACCGACAAGGCGGAGCGCTGGGGGCTGATCAACGCGGTGGTCGACCGGGACAAGCTGATGGACGCCGCCCGCGACTATGCGCGGCGCGTGGCCGAGAACGCGCCGCTCGCGGTGCAGGCAGCGAAAGAGCTGGCGATCCGGTCCTATGACATGGATCTCGCCACCGGGCTGCGTTGGGAACAGGCGACCAACACCATGCTGCGATTCAGCAAGGATCTGAAGGAAGGCACGAAAGCCTTTGCCGAAAAACGCAAACCCAACTTCAAGGCGGAGTAGGGGCATGCGGGGCAAGATTGTCATCGCCGGCATTGGCCACACCAAGTTCGGTGCGCTGCCGGGCCGCTCCACGATTTCCATGAACGTCGAGGCCTGCCGCAAGGCCCTGGCCGACGCGGGCGTGGAAAAATCGGCGGTGGATGCGCTCTACGTCAAATATCCGACCTCCGCCTATGAGAGCAAATACGGCCAGAGCCTGGCCGAAGCGATGGGCCTCCACCCGCGCATCGGCGGCGTCTGGGACCAGGCCGGCGCGTCCAACGCGTCGATGATCGCCTTCGCCGCCATGGCGATCGAAGCGGGACAGTGCGAGGTGGCCCTGGTGACTGGTGCCGACAATCCCAAATCGGGTACCCGTCAGGCCTATGAGCGGATGCGCAACGGCGATGGCGCGGCGAGTTACGGTTGGTTCGGCGTCGCGCCCGGCTACGCCATGATCGCCCGCCGCCATATGGAGCAATACGGCACCACCCATGCACAGCTTGGCGCGATTGCCGTTGCCTGCCGGGCGCATGGCGCGGAGAACCCGAACGCGCAACTCCGCAAGCCGATTACCCTGGATGAGTATTTCAATTCCCGATGGATCGTCGATCCGTTGCGCCGCGACGATTGCTGCCTGGTATCGGATTCCGGAGGCGCCGTGCTGGTGATGAGCGCGGAGCGGGCACAGCAACTCAAGGTCCCCGCGCCGGTGCCGATTCTGGGCTTCGGCCAGGGCCAGACCTCGTGGGAGGTGGCCCTGCGTCCCGACATGACGTCGACCGAGGCGGCGGTTTCCGGCAAGACCGCGTTTGCCATGGCCGGCTTGACGCCGAAGGACATCGACGTCGCGCAACTGTATGACTGTTTCACCATTACCCCTTTGATGACGCTGGAAGACTACGGGTTTTGCGAGAAAGGCGAGGGCGGCCGTTTCGTAGAGAACGGTGCACTCCATCTCGATGGCGCGCTACCGACCAATACCAGCGGCGGGCTGCTGTCCGAGACCGGCATGCCGGGCATGCAGCTCATCATCGAAGGCGTGCGCCAGATGCGCGGCACCGCCACCCTGCAAGTGAAGGGTGCGCAAAAATGTCTGGTCAGCAATCAGGGCGGCGTGATGCACACCCATTCGACGCTCATTCTGGGACAATGAGGACACGGCCATGAGCGCAGCCAGTGCGACGAACGAAAGTTTCGCCATCCCCCAACCGGACATTACCGACCTCAACCGGCCGCATTGGGATGGGTTGAAGGAAGGTGTGCTCAAGTTTCAGCGTTGCGGCGCCTGTGGCCACGCCTGGCTTCCGACCCGCGAAGATTGCCCGAACTGTTTGCATCACGGCGCTGAGTGGGAAGCAGCGAGCGGCAAGGGCCGGTTGATAAGCTGGGTCGTCTACCATGTCTCCTTCAACAAGGCGTTCACGGACAAGGTTCCCTACAACGTGTCTGTCGTCGAACTGGCGGAGGGACCGCGGGTCATTACAAATATCGTCAACCCGGACCAGGGACTGAAGGGCGATGCGCCGGTCGAGCTGGTGGTCGAGCAGGAGGACGGGGTCGCGCTGGCGCGGTTCCGGTTGACGTAGATTCCAGCCAATCCACCGCCGTTAGGCAGGCATTCCTTTAATCTTTCATTAACCTTACGGGGTTACCAAGAAGGCAAGCTTCTTGGAGATCGCGTTGATGTCATTACGAATCCTCGTGCTCATCGTGAGCTTGTTTGTGCTCCCGGCCGCCGCATCGGCGGAGGAGCAATCCGCCGCCAAGGCCGCTTTCGACCGGGGCGACTACTCACGAGCGTTGCACCTCTGGCGGCCGCTTGCCATGCAAGGGGACGCCGATGCCCAGAAATGGGTCGGCCATTTGCACGAGCATGGCTTGGGTGTCCGGCGGAACCCTGCCGTCGGCGTGCGCTGGTATCGGGAGGCGGCGGAACGGGGCCATCTGGACGCGCAACGCCATCTCGGAGAGGCCTATCGTTGGGGCCGAGGCGTACCCAAGGATATTATTAAATCGGTACGCTGGTTTCGATTGGCGGCGGAGCAAGGTGACCGGCATGCTCAGTATTCTCTCGGCGTTCTGTTCGCCGCCGGTGTCGGCGTACCGCAGGATTTTGCCGCGGCTGCCCGTTGGTTCCGCATGGCCGCCGACCTTGGCATGGCGTCAGCGCAATACAATCTCGGCGTCATGTACCGCAACGGGCTGGGCGTCGAGAAAAACCGGGCCAAGGGTTTTGAATGGATCCAGCAATCCGCCCGGGCCGGATTTTCCGACGCGCAATACAGCCTCGCCACGCATTACGTAAAAGGCGACATCGCGCCCAAGAATTTGGCGCGTGCGCATATGCTCTATGGTCTGGCCGCGCAGCAGGGGGATCAGCAGGCGGTGGCAAAGCAAAAGGCCCTGGCAAACCGAATTGCACCGGAAGATCTCGCCAGGGCGCAGGTCATGGCGAAGCGCTGGGAGACGGATTATGGCCGAACCCAGCAGGCCGCACGACCTGCGCAGTAAGCTGCTCCTGGACCTGCTTCTTTCCTCGAGACTTTTTCCCCGGTAGGAAAGCGCTTAGGCTGCGCTCTGCCGTGAGCCGAACCCGCCGGGTGCCACGGCGGGTTTTGTTCGATTCAAGAGGAATGCTCCATGCCGACAAACGATCCGCGCGATATCGCCAATCGAGGGGTTTATAGCGGGCGTGCTCAGGCGGCCCGCACGCCGCGCGAGATGTTGGGAACCGTGTTGGAGCCGGCGCGGGAAATTCCCATATTCGCCCGCACCGATGTGCTGGTTGTCGGCGGTGGCCCGGCCGGCACGACGGCGGCCATCGCGGCCGCCCGGCTCGGTGCGGATGTCATCCTGGCGGAACGCTACAATCATCTGGGCGGGCTCTCCACCGGCGGGCTGGTGATCTGGATCGACCGCATGACCGACTGGAACGGCGATCACCTGATCCGGGGCCTGGCGGAGGAATTGCTCGATCGCCTGCCGAATGACGCGATCCTTGGTCCGCCGAAGAAGGATTGGGGCTCACGGGACGAAAGTCTCGCCCATCATTGGGGGCAGCGTCACAGCGCCTTTCACGGCACCGTCACCTGGGCGCCGATGATCGATCCGGAATGGCTCAAGCTTGCGTCGCTCGACATGGTGCGCGAAGCCGGCATCGAGTTGCTGTTGCACAGTTGGATCGCGGCGCCGCTGGTCGAGGACGGCAAGGCCACGGGCGCCATTCTCGAATCCAAGCAAGGCCGCATGGCGGTGCGTGCGCGGATGGTGATCGACACTACCGGCGACGGCGATATCTTTGCCCGCAGCGGCGAGGACTACGAAGGCGACATCGATCAGGACGATATCCACCATTGCGCCAACACCGCCTCGTTGCTGGCGGGGGTGGACACCGCGCGCTGGCTGGCGTTCCAGGACAAAGAGCCCGAGGCGTGGCGTG
>CAYYBI010000524.1:0-9533 GCA_964469835.1 uncultured Rhodospirillaceae bacterium | reverse complement strand
CAGCAAGGCCACGGATATCGCCCGCAATATGGCGACGCGCTACGGCATGGACGAAACGCTTGGCCAAGCGACATACGCGGAGGAAATGCCGCAATTCCTAGTACCGCTTCAATACCCGACGGCGACCGGCGCGATCCTCAGCGAAGAAACCAAGCAGGGCATAGACCGTGCGGTGCGGAATTTGGTTGCCGCCGGTTTTGACCGCGCTCGGGAAATACTCAATCAGCATCGCGAAAAGCTGGAAGCCGCGGCGGTCTTGCTGCTGGAAAAGGAAACGCTTCAGGAAGACGATATCAAGGCGATCGCCCGCGACCTGGGGCGGCCGCCGGAAGCCCCCGCCGCACCGGAATCTGCCCGCGCCACCGCTTAAGGCTTGGGGTTTGTTCGGGCCCGACCTAACGAACGAACACCACCCGGAAGGTACGCTGGACGCCATCATGCTCGGTTATGGAGACGTATTCGCCCGGTGCAAATTTATGATCGCCGAGACGAAACATCGGTTCATCGTCCTCTTCCGTCGTCGGATCATAGGAAAACACCCAACGGTCGCCTTGCCGCTCGATCAATCCGTTTTCGTCCGCTTCGCCTTCCCAAAAACGCCGCACCGTACAGTCCTTTTTCGCGTTCGCCCACGCAGCCTCGTCGAAGGATCCATCCGGTTGCAGAGGGATATTGAATTCATAGCCGCAATGAATGCTGCCGCTGGGATGGTCGGGTGTTCGGGCCAGTTCAAGGCGTACGTGGCGCAATGTCATGGTCGGTGTCCTTTGCTTTTTCGGAATTTATTATCGGCTCGCTAGTTTAGTGCGCCGCGAAAATTGGCGGGTGGTCTTCGGTCAGCATGTGCCGGGTAACACCCCCAAGCACCAATTCCCGCAACCTGGAATGACCATAGGCGCCCATCACCAACAAATCCGCTTCCATGCGCCGGACTTCCTTGAGAAGCGCTTCACCGATAAGCCGTTCATCGGGTTCAAAGGTCGCCAATGTCGCGGTAATGCCGTGCCATGCCAGATAGTGTGTGAGGCCGGATTGCGCCGGTTCTGGCCCGGTGTCCTCGTTCACGCTCAGAATGTGAACCTGATCCGCCCGCGACAGCATGGGGAGCGCAGTATCTACCGCGCGCGCGGCTTCGGCACTGCCATTCCACAGGATGACGACTCGTTTGCCGATATCGTCCACTGGTTCCGCCGGCCCCAACAAAACGGGACGGCCTGTATCGAAGATGGCCTTTTCAATCGCCGAAATATGCGCCGCTCCGGCATCATCGGTTCCCGGACCTAGGATGACCAGGTCGTATACCCGCCCCGCGGCGGCAACCAGATCGGCTTCGTTTCCTGTCTGCTCCCGCCAACTTGTGGTCACATGGTCGAGACCATCGGGCGTATCGAGCAAAGGGATGCTCTTTCGTTCCGTCCACGCCTCGAACGCTTTGCGGGCGACCTCTGCGCGTGCCGCGTTTTCCTCTTCCGCCGCCTCGATGATCCGGCTGTATACGTCGATCGACATGGCATCGCCCGTGTAGCTGACGAAGCTCATCGGATCGCTGCGAACGTGAAACACGTCAACATGCGCGTCGAATTTTTCGGAGATCTGCTCCACCACCGACATTGTCGCCGTATCTGTGCTGGTTCCGGTCAAGACGGCCAGAATGGATTTATAAGTCATTCCATTATTCCATTTGCTGTTCACGAATTGGACGGTAAAGGCCCGCCATTGACTCGACAATTTTGATTTTAACATAGGCAAGAGCGGCATTGGCACTATTGACTTGAATCAAAATGCACGATGCAAACGGCCCGCTGCACCGGCGGGTGCAGCGGGCCAATGGCAGGAAAGAAATTATCCGGCGATCGGTGTCATTTCGATTTAATGGGAATCCGTTTTTCCTTGGCCTTCGATTTTGGTTTCTTCGGCATCTCGATCGTCACGACGCCATTGGCAAATTTCGCGCGGACCTTATCCGCTTTCACGGAATCCGGCAGCCGGAACGAACGCACAAAGGAACCGTAGCTCCGTTCCTTCATATAGAAATTCTTTTTTTCTTCCTTGCGCTCGGTTTTCTTCTCACCCTTGAGTGTTAGGAGATCGTCCTTGATGGTCAGTGAAATATCCTTT
This sequence comes from uncultured Rhodospirillaceae bacterium, assembly GCA_964469835.1. Classification (GTDB taxonomy): domain Bacteria; phylum Pseudomonadota; class Alphaproteobacteria; order UBA8366; family UBA8366; genus JAOTYV01. Next base: position 7,415 of record CAYYBI010000524.1, on the reverse strand, counting down.
TCATCGACCCCGGGCACTTCCGCGGCGATTTCGTACTTGTCGTCGTCCTCGGACACATCGACACGCGGCTGCACGGCGGCATCGCCTCCGCCAGATCCCGCAAATGGACCCGCGTCCAGCGCCCGTCCCTGGAACGGCCAGTTTCTAAACATGCGGTCGAAGGCGACGTCAATGTCATCGCGCAACAACCCTAGCGGCCGAAAAACCGGATCATCGGCTTCGCTTCGTTTCTCGGTTTCGACAGTCAAGTTCTTAGCCATGACATTTTCTCCGTCAGAATTCCAATATCTCTTGCCGAAGATGCACCGGGCGGGACGGACGGTGCATTGATTTGCGTCAAAATTTTCTGCGCCGTCCTGGCGCGGGTCGAGACGACCGCCTGTCAGCGCGAACACGATCGATTGATGCATATCAGGGATGAAATCACGGCAGTTGAGGTGCATGGCGTTGTCGGCGGAACAAGGAATGCGACATGCCAAAGGCTAGCGCTTACATTCTGTGGGCGGTCTTGGTTGCTGCCGTTGCGCCCGGTCCGGCGCATGGTGGCGAAGAAAATCGCCGAGGCGATTTAATTGGTGCACTAGCGGCGGAAACGGTTGGGGACCAGGATACGCTGCTCGACATCGCCCGCCGGCACGATCTCGGATTCGTGGAACTGCGGACCGCCAACCGCCAGGTCGACCCATGGCTGCCGAAACCCGGTACCCGTGTGATCATACCGACCGCACATATCCTTCCAGACGTCCCGAGACGGGGAATTGTGGTCAATCTGGGCGACCAGCGTCTCTATTACTTCCGTCAAATATCGCCAACGGTCACGACCTATCCATTGGGCACGCCGCGCGAAGGTAAGATTGTTCCCCTTGGGGTAACAAAGATCGTCGGCAAACGGGAAAAGCCGACTTGGCACCCACCCGCTTCTTTGCGCAAGGAAGCCCCTGACTTGCCGGCGGCGATCCCTCCCGGTCCGGATAACCCGCTTGGCGAATTCGCCTTAGACATGGGGTGGGTCGGTTTCGTGATTCATGGCACGAACAAACCCTATGGCATCGGTCGGCGGGTGAGCGCCGGATGCATCAGGCTATACCCCGAAGATATCGCCATTTTGTTCGAGGCTGTTTCGATCGGCGAGACGGTCACGGTGGTCAACCAATCGGTCAAGGCGGGCTGGTCCGCTGATACACTATATCTCGAGATTCATCCGGCCGGCCGTGACATTGACGCTGTCGAGGAAAGTGGCCGTCCGAACCCCAAGACCCCAGATTCCGTATCGAGTCTGCGCCGCTACCTCACTAAAAAGGCCGGCCGGCGCGCGGGCCAAATCGATTGGCGTTTGGTCGAAGAGGTTGCGGCCAAACGCACGGGAATGCCCGTGGCCCTCTTGCGCCGCCCCTGAGGGCGGCTCGCCACGGCGCACAAACACATAATCGGCGTTGGCCTATTTGCGAAGAGATTTCTGAAACATCCGATCGGCCTTGGTGCTGACATCACCGGCGGCCCTTTCGGCGGCGGCCGCGCGGCGTTCCGCCGCCTCGGCCCGCTCCGTCGCCTTTTCGGCGGCGGCACGCGCCGCTTCGGCCGCGGCGCGGATATCCTGAACTTCCGACCGCAGGGAACTCACCTCGCTTTGGGACGCACAGCCAACCACGAATATCAACGGCAGCAGGGCCATTAAGGATTTCGCCATTCTACGCTTTACTTGCATTGTCACTCTCCTTGCCTTGCGCCCTGAGCCCCCGGTTCGGGCCAACAGCGCCAATTGCCTGGATGTTCGTCAAAGCCGGACACTGCGCGCATTGACCTTCATCAATGCTCCTAAGCTGACGACTATCGATCCTCTCGTCTTCACACTCAGACGCATGAACGCGATCTCGTGCGGAAAGGTGAGGTATGTTGAAATTGAATACGGAGGCCTGGTCGCCCTATGTGGCGGGCGTGATCATTGGCCTCCTGCAAATTCCGGCGTTCTTGATTGTCGACACCGCCCTTGGGACATCTTCTTCCTATGTGAAGGTTGCGGGTCATGTGGCCATGCTTTTCGATCCGGCCGCGGGAGACGCGGGCTACTTTGCCAAATATGTCAACGACGCGAAGTATGTTTGGCAATTGGCGCTGGTGATCGGTGTGACGATCGGCGCGTTCTTGTCCGCCCGCCTTTCCAATCTTGAGCGGACCGGAATGTCTCGCGTTTGGTGGCGTGCAGTCGGCCTGCGGTCGCTGTCGCTTCGCATGGTAATGGGGTTCTTCGGCGGTTTCGTGATGCTGTTTGGCGCCCGGCTGGCCGGCGGCTGCACAAGCGGCCACGGCGTCTCGGGAATGGCGCAGCTTGCTGTCGGATCGACCATCGCCATAGCCGCAATGTTCCTCGGCGGCATCTTGGTGGCGATGATGTTCAGAAGAATTTGAGGGGCCAGCATGACCATTTCCATATTCATTCTGACCGGGCTGTCGATGGGCGTCGTGTTTGGAATCGCGTTGGAAAAGTCTCGGGTCTTTGAGCCCGGCGTCATCCTCGGACAATTTCAGTTGCGAAATTTCATCATGCTGAAGGTCTTCCTGACCGCGAGCGCAACCGGTTTGATCGCGCTGGCGCTCTTGAACGGCATGGGCGCCTTCGACCTGCATCCCAAGGCGACGTTTTATGCCGCGAATCTCATCGGCGGCCTGATATTTGGGGCCGGTATGGCATTGGCGGGCGCATGTCCCGGAACGGTGCTGGCGCAGATTGGCGCCGGATACAAGGATGCCTGGGCCGTGCTGATCGGTGGAATAGCCGGGGCCTTCGCCTTCGGATATTTTCATCCGACGATCAAACCGGATTTGCTGACCGGCGGCCCCGGCAAGGTGACCTATGCCGACTTGACCGGATTGCCGTTCTGGCTCCTGGCGCTGATCGTCACCGGCCTGCTGGTTGCTGTGATTGCCGGGCTCGAAAGATGGCGCCCCTGGCAATCCGAATTGGGTGAAGACTTCGACGGCAAAATGCGGGTGGCGGAGTCGGAAATCGAAGTGCGCATCAAGCGCTGACCGGCGCCGCCGGGGATCTAGGGCGTTTACGGCAATGCGGTGGCCCGTGCCGTTGCGTTCATTCGCCGCGCCGTTTGTTTGATCGCCCAGCCAGATAGTAATTGAACAGTATTCCGAAGAGCATCAGTCCGATCGCCGTCCAGAAAATTACGTCATCGGTGGCGCGGCTGGCGATGATCAAGCCAAGCAGGCTGAGCAGGGCCATTGCGATTCCCACACCCCAGCTCGACAAATCGTTCATTCGATACGCTCCCCATAAAGTTTCGATACGTGCCCATTTTTTGTAAGAAGCCGCATTCGGTCTATCAAATTGTCCGGTGACCGTGCAATCATTGATATGCATCAAGGTCGGCGATGGTGGCAACGACAACTCTGCGGCGCTTCAATTTGCCGGCACCGAATGGGGGAAATCAGGGGGCATGACGTGACCGATACCGCGGATACAACCGGGGGCAATCAGCTTGAATACAATGAGCAGGTCGTCCGTCTTTTCGTCATCGCAACGGCTTTTTGGGGCATCGTCGCCTTTACGGCCGGCGTCTTTATCGCGCTTCAGCTCGCCTTTCCCATTTTCAATCTTGGATTGGAATGGACTTCCTTCGGCAGGCTTCGGCCGGTCCACACCAGCGCGGCGATTTTCGCGTTCGGCGGCAACGCCTTATTTGCAACGTCGTTTTACACGGTTCAGCGCACCTGCCGGGCGACCCTGTTCGGTGGACCGGACCTGGCACTGTTCATTTTCTGGGGCTACCAGGCCTTTATCGTCATGGCGGCCAGCGGGTATGTCCTCGGCATCACGCAGAGCAAGGAATATGCCGAGCCGGAATGGTATGTCGACCTTTGGCTGACCATCGTTTGGGTCGTTTATCTGGTCGTCTTCGTCGGCACCGTCGTGCGGCGCCGTGAGCCGCACATTTACGTGGCCAACTGGTTTTTCCTGGCTTACATTTTGACGATTGCCGTGTTGCATATCGTCAACAATCTGGCGGTGCCGGTGTCGATGTTCGGCACCAAGAGCTACATTATCTATGCTGGCGTGCAGGATGCGCTGACCCAGTGGTGGTACGGCCATAACGCGGTCGGATTTTTCCTGACTGCGGGTTTCCTCGGCATGATGTACTACATCATTCCCAAACAGGCCGAGCGGCCGATTTATTCCTACCGGCTGTCCGTCATCCATTTCTGGTCGTTGATATTTCTCTATATCTGGGCTGGGCCGCACCATCTGCACTACACATCCTTGCCCGATTGGGCGCAAACGCTGGGCATGGCTTTCTCGATCATGCTGTGGATGCCGTCCTGGGGCGGCATGATCAACGGCATTATGACCCTGTCCGGCGCCTGGCATAAGCTGCGCACCGATCCGGTCCTGCGCATGCTGGTCACCTCGGTCGCCTTCTACGGCATGAGCACTTTCGAAGGTCCGTTGATGGCGGTGAAACAGGTGAATGCCCTGTCGCATTATACCGACTGGACTATTGGGCATGTCCACTCCGGCGCCTTGGGCTGGGTCGCCTTCGTCAGTTTCGGCGCCCTGTACTTCCTGGTGCCCCGCCTATGGAAACGCGACCGTCTCTACAGCATTCGCCTGGTCAGCTATCACTACTGGATCGCCACCGGCGGTATCGTCCTGTACATCGCGACCATGTGGGTTTCGGGGATCCTGCAAGGGTTGATGTGGCGTTCCTATGACGAACTCGGATTTCTGCAATACGCGTTCGTGGAAACGGTCGAGGCGATGCATCCGTTCTATGTGGTCCGGGCGATGGGCGGCATCCTGTTCCTGCTCGGCGCGTTGATCATGATCTACAACCTGATTCGGACGGCCCGCGGCGATTTGCGTCAGGAGGCAGCCTATGTCCTGCCCGGCCGTTCCGCTGTCGCTGCGGAGTGAGCCGGCCATGAAATTCAGCCACGCAACAATCGAACGGAACGTGATCCTGCTGGCCGTGTTGACGCTCATTGTCATTTCGATTGGCGGTATCGTCGAGATTGTGCCGCTCTACACCATCGAAAGCACGATCGAAAAGGTGAAGGGCATGCGGCCGTATTCGCCCTTGGAGCTGGTCGGCCGGAACATCTATATCCGCGAAGGCTGCTACAATTGCCATTCGCAGCAAATCAGACCGTTCCGCGACGAAGTCGAGCGCTATGGTCATTACAGCATCGCTGCGGAAAGCATGTACGACCACCCCTTTCAGTGGGGTTCCAAGCGCACCGGACCGGATCTTGCGCGGGTCGGCGGCAAATACTCAAACGAATGGCATGTCGAACACTTGATCGACCCCCGATCGGTGGTGCCGGAATCGATCATGCCCGGTTACCGGTTCATGCTGAACCGGCCGCTGCGCGCCGATGACATCCGCGACCACCTGCGGGCCAATCAGGCGGTCGGTGTTCCCTATACAGACGAGATGGTCGCCGAGGCCGCGGCCGATTTGGCAGCACAGGCCGACCCGGATGCCGATACAGAAGGCCTGATCAAACGCTACCCCAAAGCGGTGGTGGGAAATTTTGACGGGAACGCCGCGCTGCTGACGGAGATGGACGCGATCATCGCCTATATGCAGATGCTCGGGACACTGGTCGACTTTTCGAAATACCGCGTCGACGATCTAAAACAATAGGGCGAACGCTATGCAGGAAATTGCCGATCTTCTCTATCCGGTATGGGTCGTTATTTTTATGGCGTTGTTCATCGGAATCGCAGTCTGGGCCTTCTGGCCATCGGAGAAACGGAAAAAGAGCATGAAGGACCACGCTTCGATTCCGTTGCGCGATGACGCCTCATCGGAAAACGGCAGATAGGAATCAGAGATGCCGACCAAAATCGAAAAAGACGCCGTTACCGGCCAGGACACCACCGGGCATGAATGGGACGGCATCAAGGAGCTGAATACGCCGCTGCCGCGCTGGTGGCTCTATGTCTTTTACGCGACCGTACTCATCTCGATCGTCTATTTTGTTCTGTATCCCGCCATTCCGTGGGTCACCGGGCATACGGAGGGATTGCTCGGTTACACTGAACGCAAGGCGCTTGACAAATCCATGGCGGCGTTGCGTGCAAGCCGTGCGGCCTACATCGACGAAATTGCGACGGCGCCGCTCGACGAGATTCGCACCAGACCCGAATTGTTTCGATTTGCGGCGGCGGGCGGGAAGTCCGCGTTCGCCGATAACTGTGCGCCGTGTCACGCCGGCGGCGGCGCCGGGCGCCCGGGTTTCCCGAGCTTGGCGGACGACGCATGGTTGTGGGGCGGCAAGCTCACGGATATCGAGCAGACAATTCGCCACGGCGTGCGTTGGGAGCAGGATGAGGACACGCGTCTTTCCGAAATGCCCCGGTTCGGCGGTGATAGTATCCTTGCCGCGGCGGAGATCGAACAGCTCGCCGCCTATGTGCTCTCGTTCTCGGGCGGCGCCACAGACGGGGCCGACACGACCGCGGCGGCCGCGCTGTACACGGAACATTGCGCCAGTTGCCATGGGCCCGCGGGCCAAGGAAACCGTGAGGTCGGCGCACCGCGGCTCGCCGATGCGGTCTGGCTGTATGGCGGCGGCAAGGAAGCGGTCGCGCGCCAGATTGCCGTCCCCCGGCACGGTGTTATGCCTGCCTGGGGCGGCCGGCTGGACGACGCGACGATCAAGATGTTAACCCTTTACGTCCATTCTCTGGGCGGCGGCCAATAAATCCCAACGCAATGGACGCAACCCCAAATCCCAGCGCAATTGCGGTTGAAGATGCGGAGTCCGTCCGCGCGCAACGTGAAAAGCTGCCGCTCTACACCCCCCGGGTTAAGGTTTTTCCGAAGCGGGTTTCGGGCACATTCCGGCGACTAAAGTCGGTCGCCTTGGTCGTCTTGCTGGGTGTTTACTATCTCGCGCCATGGCTCCGCTGGGAACGCGGTCCGGGTGCGCCCGATCAGGCCTTCCTCATCGACATGCCGAGCCGCCGCGCCTATTTCCTGTGGATCGAGATTTGGCCGCAGGAGGTCTATTACATCGCCGGCTTGCTGATCATCGGTGCCTTTGGGCTTTTCCTAATGACATCGCTGTTCGGACGGGTCTGGTGCGGCTTCACCTGTCCGCAGACCGTCTGGACCGATCTATTCATGTGGGTCGAGCGCTGGGTCGAGGGCGACCGCAATGCCCGCATCAAGCTGGACAAGGCCTCCTGGACCGCGGGAAAAATTATCAAGCGAGCCGCCAAGCATTTTCTCTGGATATTGATCGCGCTGCTGACCGGCGGCGCCTGGATACTTTATTTCCACGATGCGCCGACCCTTGTGCAGGATTTGCTGCATTTAGAAATTGACGGCGCCGTGCTGTTCTTCATCGGATTGTTCGCGGGGACCACGTATCTGCTGGCGGGCTTCGCGCGGGAGCAG
>CAYYBI010000523.1:0-3025 GCA_964469835.1 uncultured Rhodospirillaceae bacterium | reverse complement strand
AATGGCGGCGTCCCTTCTATTATGCGCGCGACGGCGAGACCAAGGACGAGGCGGTCGCGCGCGAGGTGCTGGCGGTACGGCGCAGCATCGGCATCCTCGACGCCTCCACTCTCGGCAAGATCGACATTAAGGGGCCGGACGCGGCGACCCTGTTGGACTGGGTCTACACCAACGACTGGGACAAGCTCGGCGAAGGCCGCTGCCGTTACGGGCTCATGTGCAGCGAGGATGGCATGGTCTTCGATGACGGCGTCACGGCACGGATCGGCCCGGAACATTATCTGATGCACACGACGTCGGGCAATGCGGAGCGGGTACTGGGCTGGCTCGAGGAATGGCTGCAGACCGAGTGGCCGGAAATGCGCGTCCATTGCACGTCGGCCACCGATCAATACGCGACCGCCGCGGTCGCCGGACCGAACGCTCGGCGGCTGCTGGCCGGGTTGTGCCAGGACATCGACCTGGACGGCGCCGCCTTCCCACATATGGCGGTCCGAACGGGAACGGTCTCGGGCCTGCCCGCCCGGGTACTGCGGGTCAGCTATACGGGCGAGTTGTCCTACGAAGTGAACGTTCCCGCCGACTACGGCATGGCCCTGTGGCAGGCTCTGCTGACCGCCGGCGAGACATATGGCGTTGCCGCCTTCGGCACCGAAGCGATGCACGTCCTGCGCGCCGAGAAAGGCTTCATCCTGGTCGGCCAGGACACCGACGGCACGGTAACGCCGGCCGATTTGGGCATGGAATGGGCGGTCTCTAAACGCAAGGATTTCCTCGGCAAACGATCGCTCAGCCGCGCTGACATGGTGATGACCGACCGCAAACAGTATGTTGGCCTTTTGGCCGACGATCCGTCGGTGGTGCTGCCGGAAGGCGCGCACGCGGTCGATACGGTCAAGCCGAAGCCGCCGATGACGGCTATCGGGCACGTCACCTCCAGCTATTTCAGCCCGACGCTGGACCGCTCGATCGCCCTGGCGATGATCCGCCGCGGCCGAAGCCGGATGGGCGAATCCATCCAATTTCCGTTAGCGGACGGGCGCGTCGTCGCGGCCACGATTGCCAATCCGGTTTTCTTCGATCCAAAGGGGAGCCGTATGCATGGCTGACGGATTGCCCCGCCACGACCCGCTCGCCCATCTCGGGCTCGGCCGCCAGACGGTGACCGCGCCGAGCACTGCCGGCGTGCATTTCGCACTGCTGTCGGCGCGCGCCGCGATCAATTTGCGCGGCGAAGCCACCAGCGAACTTCGCCGCATCGTTGCCGAGTTGGCGGGATGTGGCTTACCGCTGCGCCCGCTCGATAGCGCGGCCAAAGGAAACATGGTGGCGCTCTGGCTCGGCCCCGACGAATGGCTGATTACCGGCCCCGCGGATAGCGTGGCGCTGACCGCCAAGCTGCAACGCGCCTTTCGCGGCAAGTTCGTCACCGTAACCGACCTCAGCCACGCCATGGCCGTCATTCGTCTGGCCGGACCGAATGCCGGTGACGTACTGTCCAAAGGCTGCGGCCTGGACCTGCACCCGCGAGTGTTCAAGCCGGGAAATGTCGCCGGCACCCTGCTCGCCCACGCGCATGTTTTCCTGCATCAGGTCGACGAATCCGCCTATCACCTGTATGTGCGCAGGTCCTACGCCGACTATCTGTGGCGCTGGCTGGACGATGCGGGCCGGGAATATGGCGTAGCGGTGACGGCGTGAATCAGTCGAGATAATGTCGGGTTCATTACACCCGGAATCTCACATTTTTTCAATGAGATCGAGCGCCTTTTGCGCGCTTTCCGAGAGCAACTCGATATCTGCGGTAATGATCTTCAGATCTTCAATAGCGAGCGGACTGCCCTTGGCCGCAGACTTGAATTGCGGTTGCACGCGGCCCCAAGCGTCCTTGGAGCGGATTAACTCGGCGCGCAGTGCCGGATTGCGGGCCGGGATCAATTGCAGTTCGGGATCGCCCTCGATCATGCCATTCAGCACCCGGTTGAAGATAAGCGTGCTTGCGGCAAGTTGTTCACGTTGCTTGTCGACATCGTATTCCATGGCGATCAGCAAAAGCCTTTTCGCCATTTTTTCAATTCGAAAGGACTGCTGTTCCGCCTGAATAAGGGTCAGAACATCGATCGATACCAAGTTGTTTTTCAGATATTTCTGTTGATAGGCCTTCCGCGCCTTAACGGCGGCGTCGATGACCATCTGGTCGAGTTGCGCCGCGATGGCAATGTCCTTGCGCGTCGCCTCTCCGGTCACGATGACATCAAGACCAACGCCCTTATGAATTTCCCAAGCCAAACGAAGGTCACCAAGTATCCCAAGCATTGCACGGTTCGGCGGCGGTAGGCCGATCGACGCATCGCCACTGTACAGTTTGTCTAGGTTTTTTTCGAAACCCTCATGGGCGGTTCGGAGGCGCGCCAGATTGTTTTCCTTGTCGAAACCCAGGGAAAGATGCGCGATCGACACCGTTATCCGCTGCGCCTGCGCCTCCAACTCGTTGACTTTGCGAAGGATCGTTTTGAGCGAGTTGGAACTGCGCGTTTCCTGCGCCGCCGCAGCCGATCCATCACCAAGGGAGACAATCCATCCTGGACCGCAAAACGACACCCCAAACGCCGCGATCACCACCAAAATAGCGCATACTCTTTGTAACATTCTCATCAACTCCGCACGGCCCACCCGCCGAACCGAAAATCCCCACGCCCGACCAGGGACCGTCGAGCCGAACCGCCAGGACAGAAATCCGGCAACCAGCCAACGGCAAAAGAGCGTCGCCGCAAGTATTGAATATTGTTAATTAAAAAACGATTAAACCGTGCAATCTGTCCGGGAATTACAATCGTTCGATTCCCAAATGCTCGATCGCGGCCAAAATAATTAGGGCCTCAATTTGAAGCTAATAAAGATACAGAGAGGATCCGAAAAAATTGCCCGTGAGTTAGAGACATGTCGCCAATGGAGGATGCTGATAGCAAATGCGGAATTAGAGCCCTGCCAAGACGTCGACCACCCTGTCCATACTGTCACGCAA
>CAYYBI010000522.1:0-19069 GCA_964469835.1 uncultured Rhodospirillaceae bacterium | reverse complement strand
TTTCGCCGCCTTCAGATTCAGGTTGGCGACGCTGGCGGAAATCTGGTCAACGATCAGATCGACACCGCCACCGGTCGCCTCGATCACCGCATCCGCCCAGCCGGGATCATTCGAATCGAGCGCCAAATCTGCGCCGAAATCCTTCAACTTCTCGCGCCGGCCGGCATTTGTGGAGGTACCGATGACAAGCCGGGCGCCCATGAATTTAGCAATCTGCAATCCCATCAGCCCGACGCCGGAACTGGCGCCCTGGATGAGCACGGCCTCGCCCTTGGCGAGCCGGCCATTGGTCACCACCGCGTCATGCATGGTCTGCAGGGCCACCGGCAATGTCGCGGCCTGTTCGAAGGTCATGTTATTGGCGGGGATGGTCGCCGTACGGCCCCAATCGCTTACCGCGTATTCGGCGTACCCGCCGCTGCCGGAACACATGACGCGGTCTCCCGGCTTCACCCCGGTTACCTCGGCGCCGATTTCGACCACTTCGCCCGACCATTCCAGCCCGGCGACCACGCCGTCGCTGCTGCCATGAAATCGGCCCGCCGCCATGAGCAGGTCGGCGCGGTTCAGTCCGCAGGCGCGCACCTGCACCAGAACTTCGTTCGGCTTCGGGATCGGTTTCGCGATGTCGCGAATTTCGAGACCGTTTTCGGCAATAACGGCAGCTTTCATTGTATTCTTTGCTCCAAAGCTATTTTGACTCTCGGTGCTATCCCAATGTCGGATCGTCGGAAACTTCGATCAGGGTCTTGCCGAAATTCTCGCCCTTCAGCAACCCAATCAAGGTCGCGGGCGCGGCCTCCAGCCCTTTCATCCGGTATTCCCGATATTTAATCCGGCCCTCACCGACCCATTGACCCACGTCGCGCAGGAAATCGGCCTGCTGGCTGGCGAATTCGCGCACGATGAAACCGCGGATCGACAAACGATTTGTCAGGATGGCCCGCATGAACTGCGGCAACCGGTTGGTTCCTTGCGGCAGCGCCGTCATATTATACTGCGAAATCAGGCCGCAGACGGGCATTCGCGCGAAGAAATTGAACAGCGGGATAACCGCTTCCAGCACACGACCGGCAACGTTCTCGAAATAGATGTCGATACCATCGGGACAGGCGGCCGCAAGCTGCGCTTCGAAATCGGCGGCGCGGTGATCGATGCACGCATCGAACCCCAATTCATCCGTGACATACCGGCATTTTTCAGGGCCGCCGGCGACGCCGACGGCGCGGCATCCTTTGATCTTGGCAATTTGTCCGACGACACTGCCGACCGCGCCCGAGGCGGCGGCAACCACCAGCGTCTCGCCCTCCTTTGGTTGGCCGATATTCAGCAGCCCCGTATAGGCGGTCATGCCGGGCATGCCGAGCACGCCGACCGCGGTCGATATGGGCGCCGCGGACGGGTCGACCTTCCGCAGGCTCTTTCCGTCCGAAACCGCATAATCCTGCCAGCCGGTCCGGCCGACAACGATATCGCCCTCCGTCAACCCTGCATAGCGCGACGCCTCGACCCGGCAGATCGTCCCGCCTTCCATCACGGCACCGATTTCGACGGGATCCGCATAGGATTTTTCCGCGTTCATCCGGCCCCGCATATACGGGTCGAGCGACAGATAGATCGTCCGCGTCAGCACCTGCCCATCGCCGGGTTCGGGAACCGGCGCGGTCACGAGTTCGAAATCGGCGGCTACCGGCTCGCCATGCGGCCGCCGGGCCAGCAGAATTTTTCGATTGGAACTTGGCACGAGACGCCCCCTTGAGTTCGGTTTCGACACGGCGGAATAACCGGCCGCGCTTCCGTCCCAGTTCAAACCGAGAACCGCGCCGTGTCGAGGCAATTCGAAAGCGGCCGGCGCCGCTTGTCCAGACCGGCACATCGACGTCGGGAGACACAACTCAGGATAGAACTGGATAGTTCCGCATTTTTGACCGTGCCCGCCGGATTGAGTGAAAAATTTTCGGTCGATCGAAAAGCGAATTTTGGTTTGCCTTTTCGAAAGCGGCATTGGATGGTTCTAATATAAGAAATTCGAGTTCGTGGGCTCAGCACCGTTCGAACGTGTTTTAGGAACGATCGTTGCCATCGCCTCAAGAAGAATCGCCGAAATCGGTGCGCTGAAAATAACAAGATATTATCAGGGAGGATGATGACTATGTTCAAGATTTCCATCTTTAAATTGGCTACGGTCACGGCGGTGGCGCTGGTTGCCGGCCTTGCGCTGACGCCGCAAGCCGAGGCGCAGAAGCGCGTGAAGTGGAAAATGCAAAGCGCCTTTGGTGGAACGCTGCCGCATCTCGGCACGTCCGGCGTGCGGTTCGCCAAGAATATCGAACGCCTGTCCGGCAAGAAATTCCAGATTAAATTCTTCGAACCCGGCGCGCTGGTGCCGGCGCTCGAATGTTTTGACGCCGCCTCGAAAGGCTCCGTCGATTCCTGCTGGACAACACCCGGCTATCACACCGGCAAATATCCTGCGCTCGCATTTTTCACCGCGGTGCCGTTCGGTCCCAGTTTCGGAGAATTCGTCGCCTGGAAACGATTCGGCGGCGGCGACAAATTGCGTGCTGAAATCTATGCCAAACACGGTTTGATAGCGTTCGACAATTTCTGCATCGGACCGGAGACATCCGGCTGGTTCAAGAAAAAGATCAATTCCCTGGCTGAACTCAAAGGCCTCAAGATGCGGTTCTTCGGCCTTGGCGCCAAGGTGATGCAGAAGGTCGGCGTCTCGACGCAACTGCTCGCGGGCGCGGACATCTATCCCGCCCTGGAACGTGGCGTGATCGATGCAACCGAATTCTCCATGCCGGACATCGATATTAAGTTGGGCTTCTACCAGATTGCCAAGAACAACTACTATCCCGGCTGGCATCAGCAGGTTTCGTGCAGCGAGATCCTGATCAACAAGGCCAAGTTCGACGCGCTGCCCGATACCTACAAGGCGATGATCGAAATGGCCGCGGGCGAAAGCATCACCAATACCTACGCCGCAACCGAAGCCAACAATCCGCGGGCCATGGCCGAGATGCTGTCAAAATACGGCGTTACCAACCACCGCTGGAACGACGATGTCTTGAAGACGCTCGAGCAGGCCTGGCTGGAAGTCGTCAAGGAAGAATCGGCCAAAGACGCGCTCTTCAAGAAAGTGGCGGACAGCTACTTCGATTTCCGCAAGAAGTACAAGAAGTGGGGCGACGCCCAGTACCTGAAGGCAACCTATCAGTAGACGCGGCATTCGTCTGATGGATAGAACCTGAAATGTCGAAACGTTAAGCGGCAGTCCGCCAGGGCCGGTGAACACCGGCCCCGGCGCTGCTGCGTTTTCGAGTGAAGGGTAGCGATGAGCACGCTCGAACATCTCAGCAAACTCGGCGCCCGCTTGAACGGCAAAATCGTCGTGATCCTACTCCTGCCGGTCCTTCTGGCAGCGGTCCTAATCTACATCGGCAATCTCACGCCGGAAGCCCAAGAAGCGTTGCTTTATACGGTGCAGGATTTTCTGCCGATCGTCATGTTCCTGACATTGGCGATGTTCCTGTTTTCCGGATATCCGGTGGCCTTCGTGCTCGGCGGAATCGCGCTCCTGTTCGGCCTCATCGGCTACTCTCTGGGCGCATTTTCGATTATCGAATTCTTCAATTTCGTCCCGCGCATCTGGGGCCAGGCGGCGGAGAATCTTGTCCTTGTCGCCGTGCCCGCCTTCGTCTTCATGGGCATCATGATGGAACGCAGCGGGGTCGCGAACGACCTGCTCTACTGCGTCCAGGTCCTGCTGCGGCGCGTGCCGGGCTCGCTGGCCCTGGCGGTGGCGATCATGGGAACGGTACTGGCCGCGATGACCGGCATCATCGGTGCGTCGGTCACCATGATGACCGCCCTCGCCCTGCCGACCATGCTGAAACAGAATTACAGCCCCGCGCTGGCCTGCGGCACGATCGCGGCGTCGGGAACGCTCGGCATCCTGATCCCGCCCAGCATCATGCTGATCATTATGGCGGATCTATTGTCGATCTCCGTCGGCAATCTGTTCATGGCCGCGCTCATGCCGGGACTGGCCCTGTCCGGGCTGTATCTCATCTTCATCATAACGATCTCATGGCTCAAGCCGTCGATGGCCCCGCCATTGCCGCGCGAAATGTTGTATGTCCCGCGCCGGGAGTTGCTGCCGCTCATCGCGAAAAGCTTCCTGCCGCCCGTTTTCCTGATCTCGCTGATCAAGGGATCGATCCTGTTCGGCTGGGCGACACCCAGCGAGGCCGGCGCGGTCGGGGCTTTCGGCGCGCTCGTGCTGGCGGCGGTTGCCAGCCGGCTGAACTGGGGCGTCCTGACCGAGGTGTGTCATATCTCGGCGCGTACCGTCGCGATGATTTTTTTCATCATCATGAGCGCGACCTGCTTCGCCTATGTCTACCGCGCCCTCGGCGGCGACGACATTGTCGAACATTTGATCGCGCAGGCTGGATTCGGATCATGGGGATTGCTGTTCCTGATCATGGGCATCGTGTTCATCCTCGGCTTCTTCCTCGACTGGATCGAGATCACGCTCATCGTCCTGCCCGTGTTCGCGCCGATGGTGGCGGGCCTGGAATTCGGCGACCATGTGCCAAAGGCGGACATCGTGTTCTGGTTCGCGATTCTGGTCGCGATCAATCTGCAGACCTCATTCCTGACGCCGCCCTTCGGCTTCGCGCTGTTCTATTTGAAAGGGATCGCACCGAAAGAGATCAAGATTCAAAGCATTTACCGCGGGATTATTCCTTTCGTCATCTTGCAATTGGTGGCCTTGGTCTCGGTGATCCTGTTCCCGGACGTGGCGTTGTGGCTGATGCGAACGGTTTATCAATAGAGGCGGCAGCATGACGGCGGAAACTCCTGGAACGACGGCACGGCCCCCCTCGCCCGCGATCGGCAATTCTTCGGCGCATCGTCTAATCCGCGTCAGCGAGCGGCTGCGGCAATTCGTCGATTTCGTCGGCCGATGGGGATCGCTGCTGATCCTGCCGATGATCGGCATTACGATATTCGATGTGACCGCCCGCAAGCTGGTCTGGATACAGATTTGGCTGGTCGATAATTTCGGCCGGATTTTCGAATCCACCGTACTGCAGGAGCTCGAATGGCATTTCCACACCGGCCTGTTCGTCCTCGTGCTGGGCTATGGCTATATCAACAACAGCCACGTGCGCGTCGATCTAATTCGGGAGAACCTGCATTATCGTAAGAAGGCATGGCTCGAATTCATCGGCAGCACATTCTTCATGATTCCTTACTGCCTGATCGTGCTCTATTTTGCCGTCGTATTCGCCTACGATTCCTACCAGGTCAGCGAAATTTCGGCGTCGACCGTGGGTCTGACCCATCGGTGGATTATCAAGAGTTTCCTAGTTATGGGCCTCATCGTGGCGGCGATGGCAGGATTTGCGGTTTGGATTCAATCGGTGCTGGTGCTCTTCGGCCCGCAGGACCTGCGCTTTCGCCTGATGACGCTCGACTGGCCCGAAGACGAGGCCCGGGGTGTCGAGGGCAAGCAACGGCTGATCCTGGACGAGAACGGCGACCCGGTGACCAATGCCCAGCCTTCTACGACTTAGGGCGGCCAAGCCGGTTCGACATCGCATATACTGGCGCTTGAAATTTCAGCGGATGATCCGATGAACTGGTACGCCTACATCCGAAAATACGTCTGGAACGACCAGAAGACGCCGTATTTGGTCCCCGTCCATCAGCTCAATCGAACGCAAGGCCGAAGCGAGCTCTTCACCTTCTCGGTACTGCTCGCGGTGTTTTGCATGGTGATTGCCATTGCGTCGCTGCTGGGACAGGCCTTCCAGGGGCAATCGGTCGGTGTCGCCGTTTATACCTTCACGATATTTTCCGCGGCGACGGTTCTTGGGGCGACGCAGCACCCTCTCGCGGCGATCTATTGCTCGACCGCCGCGCCGGTGACGCTGTTCTATTTTTTCTTCTACGGGTTTCCACCCAACCTTCATTTGATCGACGAGTTGCTCATCCTGGCCCTTGCGGTAATGTTGCTGCGCTATTCCTTCCGGGTCGTCGCCATCGCCAAGGCCTATCCATTTCTCGCGCCGGGCGACGACAGCGAGTGACCCGGGCCGGCGCACCCCAAGCCCGCAGGCAAAATCGCCGGTATCTCCAGCTTCATCGGCGCGTTTTTACCGGTGGCGCGGTCGTCGTAATATTTGTCGCCTTTGCGGTGGAAGATGGCGGACGGTTCGTCTGGCCAATTCTCGTCTGGGGCTTCCTACTCTTCTTGCACTTTATGTATGTCCGTAGCCTCAACGTCGACGATGACTGGGCATCGAACCGGGCGGCGGACGTGACACAGCACGCCTATGATTCCGGCCATATCGATATCATCCGGAAACGATACGAAGACGGCGACCCCGCCAAACGGACCGAGAACGCGAAGAAAACATAGCCCGCCCGCAATCAGCGGTAATCCGCATCAGTGTCAAATACCGTCAACCGTGCGGGGCCGCGACCGATACTGGTACAGCAATTGCCCCAAGCCGAGCGCCAGGCCGATCCCGTTGATCCATACGGCATCGAAGAACAACAACAGCGCCGCTCCCACCAGGAGCGCACGAGACAATCCCCCCAGCACGACCATGCCATGTCCGATCGCGGCCATGGAAATGAACAGAATGCCCACGCTGCTGACCGCAAGCCGGTAGATGATTTCACCGACAGTGCCTTCCAACAACAGCAGTTCCGGGTGGTAGACGAACAGATACGGCACCACGAAGGCCGTAACCGCCAGCCGGCAAGCGGTCAGGCTGGTTCGAAAGGCATCGGCGCCCGAGAGTCCGGAAGCGCCGTACGCCGCCAGGGCGACCGGCGGGGTGATCGAACTCAATACACCGTAATAGAAAATGAACATATGGGCCGCCACGAGCGAGGCGCCCAGTTCGCTGATGGCGGGCGCGACAACGATGACCAGTAACAGATAGGCCGCAACCGTTGGGAGTCCCATGCCCATGATCAACGACGCGATCATCACCAGAAAGAAAGCGAGGAACAGCGATGTCGCCGCAACGTCGGTCACCATAATGGAAATCCGGACGCCGAGCGCCGTCAGGACGAGCAAGCCGACGATAGTGCCGATGACGTAGGTCGCGGCGACCAAACTGAGCGCATTCTTCGCCCCTTTTTCGAATCCGCCAACGATCGCACCGCCCAGCTTCGCGAGCCCCGTATCGGATCGCGCCGGCGGCTTGTCCGCATATGCAGCGCTGCCGATCAGAGCGATCATCACGCCGAGAAGTCCGAGGCCGATGACGATTGCCAGCACCGGGCTTCCAACCAAGGAAACGACATCCCCAAGCGTATGCCAATCGGCGATGGCAAGTGCCAGCGGCAGGACTATTGGCAATCTCCTGAGAACCGGTACGGCGATAAAAACGACACCAAGGACAAACAGCAGGAGCCGCAACCAGGAAACGGCCCCCACCAGTGGAATCTCGACGCCGGACTGGAAATTGGTCGGCTGGGCAACGCCGCCATAACAGAGGGCGATGATTCCGGCCGCGGCCATGCTGACTGCCGCGACCGCACTGTTGCCCCAGGCGCCGCGAATGCGCTGCAACGAACGCACGAGATCGGCCAGCACGAGGAGCGCGACCACGGCCTTGAAGCCCGCAAGCCCTGGGGTCTCGCCGCTAACGATACTACCAAGCAAGAACAGGATCGGGATCAGCATATATCCCCCGGCGCGGATATGTTCCCGCATGTTCGGGATCTCCGATTCCGGCAGACGGCCCAGACCGAGCCGCAACGATTCGAAATAGATCGCGCAGGAAAGGCTGCCGAAATACAGCACGGCGGGGATCAAGGCGTAGAGCATCAAATGCGCGTAGGGCACGCCGATGATCTCCGACATGATGAACACGCTCGCGCCCATGATCGGCGGCACGATTTGCCCGCCGCAGGACGCAACCGCCTCGACCGCGCCGGAAAATACCCGCGAGAACCCGGTCCGGATCATCAGCGGAATGGTGAAGGCGCCCGTGGTCACCACATTTGCCATCGTGCTACCCGACACCATGCCGAACATGGAGCTGGCGGCGACCGCCGATTGCGCCGGGCCGCCGCGAAACCGGCCGGTCAGCGCAAAGGCGAGATTGATGAATACCTGCCCCGCGCCGGTGCTGTCGAGCAGCCCCGCGAATAGAATGAAGATGAAGATGAACTGGCTCATGATCGCGGCGATCGTCCCGAACGTGCCCTCCGAGGTTAGCCAGAGGTACGCGGCCATGCGTTCATGGCTAACACCACGATAGGGATAGAAGGACGGATCCAGCAGCGCGCGTATATCCGGGCTGACGAGCGACAGGAGCAGCACCGCAAGCGCCGCAAGCGCCACCTTCGGCGATACGAACCGCCGCAGCATTTCGACGATCAGGCCAAGCGCCAACAGGACCAGAACCAGATCGCCGAAATAGGCGTACACGATCACCGCTAAGGCGATTAGGAAGAGCGCCCGCCCCACCGAGCGCCGTACCATTTCGAGCAACATGACCGGTCCGACCGCGGCCATGATCAGATCGAACGGTGTCTCCGCACCGCTGCGGTCCGCGAGCGCGTCCTCTTCGAGAATGAGGAAGAGGCAGGCGACCAGCGCCATGCCAATCAACAAGGCGTCACAGCCAATCGCCAGAACGCGTTTCGAGCGGCCGAGTTCCGCCCGTTCAGGCCAATCCGCCGTCGGGAACAGGAGAAAAACCAGAATGCTGGAGAACAGCAGAAGCGTGACCCGCTGGGCCATCGGCGACAAAATGCCGAAGCCGATCGTGTAGAGTTCGAAGCCGCATACCGCGAGCGATAGCAACAGGCAAACGCGCGCCCGTATCGTCAGATAGGTTTCCAAGGTTCAGGCCTCGCGGCAGCAAGCCCGCGTCTCCGTGAAGACGCAAGGCCTGCCGACAGGATCGGTTGCGGGACGAAACGGAACAGGCTAGCCGCAATCGGCCTTGCCAATTTCCTTAAAATATCGCTTTGCCCCTTCATGCAAAGGGAAGGACAACCCGCCGCAGGCGGCTTTGAGCGTCACATTCTTCGCCGCCTTTGCCGTACCGTGAAATTCCTTCAAATTTTCGAACAGCGTCTTCGTCACCTTGTAGACCACATCGGCGGGAACATCGGCGCTGGTGGAAAATCCAAAATAGATAAAGACGGTGTTCACCGCGTCGGTATTGACTTGGTTCTTGCCATAAGTGCCCGC
The DNA here is from genome assembly GCA_964469835.1 of uncultured Rhodospirillaceae bacterium. Taxonomy (GTDB): domain Bacteria; phylum Pseudomonadota; class Alphaproteobacteria; order UBA8366; family UBA8366; genus JAOTYV01. The sequence goes on along the minus strand of CAYYBI010000522.1, from coordinate 9,828 downwards.
GGCAATTTTGGCTGGCGTAAGTCCGGGGCCATAGTCCCTGACGACCGCCTTGACCGCCGACGCGTCCATATCGACAAGCCGTACCTTCTTCAGCGCAACCAACTCCTGCACCGCGCTCATCGGCGGTAGACCCATCGTCAGATGCGCATCGGCCGCCTTGTCACGCAGCGACCCGAAACCGCCGCTGAATCCAGGGGTGAGTTCCTTGTAATCTCCCTTTTTCAGCCCGTGCGCCGGCAGGAAAAATCGCGCAAAGGTCTGTGTCGTGCTGGACGCGGACCCGACCGAAACGCGCTTTCCTTTCAAATCTTTCAAGGATTTGATACCGGAATCGGCCAGTGTCAGCCATTGGAACATACCGAAGGGATAGGACAGCACGGCGCGAAGATTCTTTTTCGGCCCTTCCTTTTCGAACCGTCGCTCACCCTTATAGGCCCAGGCACCGATCGGCCCGCCCAGCCCCCAGGCGAACTGCGCCTGTCCTTTTGCCAGAATGCGCGCCTGCGCCACCATGCCCTTGGCGGATTGCGGCGTCGCGTTGATTCCCGCCTTTTCCTTGAGGATCTTGCTGATACCCACCGCAAACTGATACGGCTGCCCCTTCACGCCACCCCCCAGGATGGTGACGTTCTGCGCCACGGCGGCACCGGTCATGGATATGCTGGAAACGACTATTCCGGCGATCAATACACCTCTCATGATTGTGTCCTCCCTTTTTCTTTTTTAAATTAGGGCGGGTCCGCGATGGTCTGCCGACCCTCCTATCCAAGTACGCCGGCTGTCGGACCGGCGGTCGTCTGTATTTTTTTCCGCGACGTCGCCTGATGCTCAAAGATTTCGTCATATAATTAGGGTCGCGTAACGGTCCAAATTTCGTTGATTACCGTGCCCGACTGACGAATCACCTTCGAGACGGGACAAAATTTCGCAAGATCGGTTTTGACCTTTTCGATCGACGCATCGTCCGCATCGGTGGTTATGGCAATTTTCAGGGTGACTTCGGGGAACGGCACGTCGATTTCCTCCTCCAGCGAAGAACCGCGCCGGTCGAACTTGCCGTCGACATAAACGGTCATCGCCTTGATCTCGACACCGTTTGCATCCGCGCATTTATGGGTGATCCGGTTGGTGCATCCCGCCAAGGCGGCCATCAGTGTCTCGGTCGGTGACGGACCCGCATTGGTCCCGCCGCGCTCCAGCCGCTCATCGATGGGAAATTCGAGATTCCGCACGGAGATGTCCGTGCGGGTATCAGAGGTGCACGCACCGTGCAGTTTAAGATCAATGACCGTTTTCGGCCGTATCGTGACCATATTTTGTTCCCTCCCTTATCCGACGATTGCCGATCCGCAGACGTGCCGAATATCTTGCGAGGTAAAGCAAGAGCTTGCAAATCTTGATGGGCTTGCCAGCCCCCAAAAATTCGTGAATATGACCTGAATCAATGAATTGCCGCTCCGGTGGCCGCAAATTCACCCGAAATGACCGGCTATTCTCAATATCGGGTTCCCTTCGCACCTCTGCGCTGGCATCATTGCGAAGCTTGGGAAAGCGGCGGGTCGGATGCCGCGCTCCTGGATGGAACGAAACGCAAGGAATTCTGCCGATGAGCTATACACTCGATGAGTTTGCCGCCGACTGCCGTGCCGCGCTTAAGGCGGACCAAGGCCCCGGCGGCCGTGAAAAAGTTCGCCAAGCTGTCGAACGCGCCTTGAAGGACAAAGATTTCGTCGCGACCCATCTGGGTCCGGACGCAACCAAGGAACGCGACATTATCTATGAGGACCCGGAGATGAAATTCTGCATCTGCGCGCATGTAAACAAGGGCGCGAAGATGGGAACGCCGCACGATCACGGGCGGACCTGGGCGATCTACGGTCAGGCTGAGGGCGAAACGGAAATGACCGATTGGCGGATCGTCACCCCTGCCGACGGCAAGAAGCCGGCGATCGTCGAACTGGACCGGAAATACAGTCTCAAACCCGGCGACGCCCATGTCTACCAGCCGGGCGACGTCCACGCGCCGATGCGGGACGGACCGACGAAGCTGATCCGGATCGAAGGCGAGAACACCGAAAAGCTGGAACGGACAATGATCCGGCAGGCTTCCTAAACTTAAGAGCGGTAAAACGACGCGGAGCGGCTGGAAACGGCCGCTCCGTTTGCCGTTTTGGGTCACGCAGGCAGCAGCGGCAGCTTCACCGCCTCGCCCCGGCGCAGCGACAACGTGACCGCTTCGGTCCACTCCATGTATTTCACCCCGGTGACGAAATCCGTATGGGTGACCGGTTCGCGGCCGCGAATAACGTTGATAAATTCTTCCTCCACCCGCCAGGCGCCGCTCTTTGCCGGGTTGATTTTGACTTCCTGCAAGCCATCCTCGCCCCGCTTGCCGGCCAACAGCGACATGGTTCCGGAATTGTCTTCGCGCAGGTACAGCGTCCCTTCGGTCCCGAAGATGTAGATCTCCGCATTGGCCTGGGCATGGCCGAGGACGCTCGACAAACTAAACCGCATCTGGCCGCCCTGCTCCATCTTGCCGATTACGTCGATGTGATCCGGAATCGTCATCGGCACGCGCCGGCCCGTGTCGTCCACCCGGTGGGAGACGACGCTTTGCCCGACCGCGTGCACCGTCGACATGGTACCGACCCAGCGCATCATCGATTCGTACCAGATGCCCATGCTCATGATGTTGTTGCCGGAAAAATCCCGGTCGTGCCGCCAATGCAGGGCCGATCCGAATGCAGGGAAGTCGCTGCCAGGCGCCATGCGCGCATCGACGGTAATGAGATCGCCGATATATCCCTCACCAATCATCTCGACGATCGTCTGGTCGAAGCCCAATGTGCGGGGCGCCGGCACGATCTGCGCGACGCGGCTCGGATAGCGGCGCGAAACCTTCAGCATCTCGCGCGCCTCGGCGAGGTTCATCGCCATCCGGGCTTCGCACAACACATGCTTGCCCGCCTCCAGCGCGGCAATGGTCAGCGCCGAATGCATATAAGGCCAGGTGCCGATGCACACCGCATCGATGTCCTTATCGCCAATGATCTCCGTCCAGTCGGCGGCAGCGCGCGGAATGTCCATTTCGCCTGCGACCTTCTGCGCGGACTCAAGCGTCCGGTTCGCAACCGCCGCCACCTCGACATTCGGCTGTGCCCGCAGGCCGGGAATATGCTTATCGCGTGTGTTGCGCCCGGCGCCGATGATGCCGACGCGTATGACTTTTTCCGCCATGAGGTGTGTTCTCCCTGATTTTACCGTTGACGCCGCGACTGTCTCGGGCCGCGAATAAGAGTATTGGAATTCAGGCGTCCGGAGAAGCGCAACCGCACCCGGCATACCGAATCGCTCCCTACGCCGCCTTGTTGTCCTCCAGGATCATCGCCGCGCCTTTTTCCGCGATCATGATGGTCGGCGCATTGGTGTTGCCGGTGGTCACCGTCGGCATGACCGACGCGTCGATCACGCGCAGTCCCGACAGCCCATGCACCCGCAGCCGGGAATCGACCACCGCCATCGGATCCTCGCCCATCTTGCAGGTTCCCACCGGGTGGTAGATCGTGTTGCCGAACTTACGGCCGTAGTCGCGCACGGTGTCGAGCGAGTCCACGTCGGGACCCGGCGCGATCTCGCCCACGCTATGGGACGCCAGCGCCGGCGATGCCAAAATTTTCCGCGTCTTGCGCAATCCGGACAGCAGCACATGGGCGTCGCCTTCCGCCGACAGGTAGTTTGGGCGGATCGCCGGCGGCTGCAGGGGATCGCCGCTGCCCGCCATGATCGTGCCGCGGCTTTCCGGCCGCACGGGACAGACCGCGACGGTGATGCCCGGATCCTTGTCGAAGGTCTTGATCTCGACCGCGCTGTAGCTCGCCGGGGTGAACAGGAGTTGCAAATCCGGGCTGCTGAGGCCCTCGCGGCTGCGGCAGAATACCAACGCGCTGGTCACGCCGAAGGTCAGTGCACCGTTCGCGAACAACCCGTATCGCAAAACCTCGCGCACCACGCGGAAGCCGCGCGACAGCTGGTTAATCGAAATCATGTCTTTCACCCGATGCGAAATGCGGGTGACGAAATGATCCGACAGATTGTCGCCGACGCCCGGCAGGTCGTGCTGCACCGCGACACCGATGGACTGCAGATGCGCACCGGGACCGACGCCGGAGATCTGCAGCAGATGGGGCGAATTGATTGCCCCGCCCGAGACGATCACCTCCCGGTCGGCGCGCACTTCGTGATCCTGTCCGCCGTGGCGGTAGGAGACGCCGACGCAGCGTTTGCCGTCGAACAACAGCCCGGTGCCGATCGCTTCGGTAATCACCTGAAGATTGTCGCGCGATTTCGCATCCGCCAGGAAGGTCCGCGCGGTCGATGCGCGAAACCGCTTGTTGCGCGTCATCTGCGAATAGGCCACGCCTTCCTGCCGGGCGCCGTTGTAGTCCGGCGTGAAGGGAAACCCCGCCTGCTGCGCCGCTTCGACGAATTTGTGGGTCAGCGGCAGAATGGTGCGGTAATCCTCGACCGCCAGCACGCCGCCACGGCTGCGATAGGCCCGCTCGCCATCGCCGCGATAATCCTCCGACTGCATGAAATACGGCAGCACTTCGTCATAGGACCAGCCGCGGCAGCCGCGTTGCGCCCAGCCGTCGTAATCGGCGGGATTGCCGCGCACATACAGCATGCCGTTGATCGAGCTAGACCCGCCAAGCGTCTTTCCGCGGGGCCAATGGATTTCCCGATTGCCCGTCGAATCGTCGGCTTCCGTATGGTAATTCCAGTTCAGCACGGGATGCTGCAACAACACTCGCAAACCGGCGGGAATGTGGATCATCGGATGACGGTCGGGCGGACCGGCTTCCAGCAACACCACGCGCGCGCCGTCCGCGCTTAACCGGTTTGCCAGGACGCAACCCGCCGACCCGGCGCCGACGACGACATAATCCGCACGCATGTCCCCACCCCCTTCGTTTCTTATTGCTGTTCGGCAGCATAGCGGTTCCGCCGAGCCATTGTCCAAGCGGAGGGCACGCGAATATGATGGAGGGCGACGCCGCAAAAATCCTCCGCACCAACAATCCGTGGACCGCACCGACAATAGGGGAATGACCCATGACCATCGCCCGCACCCTGGCCGAGTTTCTCACCAAGACATCCTATGCCGACCTGCCCGCGCAAGCGACCGATCACGCGGCCATGCAGATCGCCAGCACAATCGCCAGCGCCGCCTGCGGCACCGGCATTCAATCGGCGATGATCATCCGCGAGCTCGCTCAGGAACGCGGCGGGCGGCCCGACGCCTCGGTCTGGTTCGACAGCGGCGCCAAGCTGCCGGTCGCAGCTGCGTCGCGGGTCAATGCGGTGACCAGCGACGCCGCCGCCTCCGACGACAGCGACTTGCGTAATATCGTCCATGCGGGCACGCAGCTCACCGCGACGTCGCTCGCCATGGCGGAACTTACCGGCGCCGGTGGCGAGGAGGTTTTAGCGGCGATGGTGCTCGGCTACGAAGCGGCCGGCCGCATCGGCGAATCCATCACGCCCGGCTACCTCCGCCAGGGATTTCACGGCTGCCTCGTGGCCGCCTTCGCCAGCGCCGTGGCAGCGGGGCGGCTGCTGCGGCTCGACACGGATGCGATGGCCCATACGATAGCGCTCTGCGCCACCTCGATGGGCGGCCTTCATGCGGCGGCGAACACCAGCGTATCCCGCGAATACCACGCGGGCGTGGCCAACAACGCCGGCATCGACGCCGCGCTGGCCGCACAGCGCGGCTTTACCGGCGAGGAAACCATCCTCGAAGCGGAGCACGGATTTTGTGCCGTTTTCGGCGGCACCGACGGCGCCAGCATCACCCGCGACATGGGCCAGGAATGGGACATCATTACCGACATGGCGATCAAACTGGTACCCGGCGGACACCCCCATCACGCGCTGGCCGAAGCGGCGGCCAATGCGGCCCGCGACGGCAAGATCGCCGCTGGGGACGTGGCTTCCATCACCCTGTCGCGGCCCGGCGTAAGCGCGCTATCCGGCCCGCTGCACCCGGCCAATTTGATCGACATGGCGCACAGTCCCGCCTACTTCATGGCCGCCGGCGTCGCCGACCATGACTTCACCTGGGCGCACGCCACCCCGGAAAAGATCGGCGATCCGGTGATCCATCAACTGATCGACAAGGTCCGCGTCGGCCCGCCGCCGACCGAAAACGTCGCAGCCTACCGCCAGGGTGCGACCGTGACCATCGAGACGACCGACGGAAGGACGGTGACCAGTACCGTCCATGTGCCGACCGGTGCCGGCTGTCTCGGCATCGACTGGTCCCTCATCGACGCCAAATACCGCACCCTGGCCCCGAACGCACCGCTGAGCAGCCAGCAGGTCGAAGCAAGCCTGGAAGTCATCCATGGATTTCGGGAAGTTAAAAAAGTGTCGATACTGATCGATTTGCTGCACTAGCGCGGTGGCTGTAGGGAATGCCCGGCGGCCCGGTCGGGGCGAAGGCGGTTGTCGAATTTATATTCCGCTTTTCCAATAGCTTGGGAGACGAGAGTCAACAGTATTATTGCAACTGTTTTGTATGGTATGTAGCACCCTACCGACGCAACTGTGGACAGCTTTTGCAATGAGATGGTGTTGGATACTATTGGCCGTGGGCTTCGCCGTTACCGGTTGCGCGTCTCCGGAGCCGGTGCTTTATCCAAATGCCCATTTATCAAAAGTAGGTCGGGCCGTCGCCGACCGTGATATCGCTGCCTGCAGGGCGATGGCGGAATCCCATGGCGCCCCCGCCCAAGATGGCGCCGCGTCCAAAGTTGCCGGAAGTACCGCGATCGGCGGCGGTTCGGGTGCGGCGGTCGGGGCGGCCGGCGGCGCGGTCGTCGGCTCCGCCGGGAGGGGCGCGGCAGTCGGTGCGGCCACGGGAGCGACGGCCGGACTTCTGCGAGGCCTTTTCAAAAGCCGAAAACCCAGCAATATCCACGTGAAGTTTGTCAACAAGTGCCTGAGGGACCGTGGCTACGCGCCAATCGGCTGGAAGTAGGCAAAAGCGCGCCCATCAATCAAAGTCGTGTGTCGGCAAGGCAGGGCAGCATCGGAACGCTGCGACGCATTGTTCGAGGCCGCATTCGGGAAATCTCCAACGCCGACTTCGGGGATTCCCATCACGGCGGAGGTAGTCACGGCGACAAAAAAACCGCCGCGCGAGGGGGTGCGCGGCGAGTGGTTCGTGGAGGTATCGCGGATAAGAAATGGTGAAACATTTATACCGCCGGCATCCAAGCCAGACAGTGACGGGGCTCACGCCGCCGGGAAAATTCGGTGTGACGGTTGTCACGATTTTATGAAGCGGTTTGCATGTACCGGCCGCCCACCCCCAAAATCTTCCAATTTGGGCCGGCGTGAATGTCCTTCGAGCCGCGCGTCCGACACCGCAACGGGTCGTAAACGGACAGAAATGGCCGCCTGGAAACTTTCGTTTCCTGGACTCAGCCCGCCCCCAATCGGTAGGGGTTCGCCTCTAGTTTGATGATTCGATACCGCAAGCGAACCGGCGTAGCGTCCAGAATTTGTATTTGGTAACCCAAGGCAAAAAATACGCTGATATTTTTGGGAACATCGATCCTCGTATATTCATGCGGAAGCATGATGCGAGACCCGCTGGAGGGAACCATTGCAGTGCCATACGTTGACCATGATCCGGCAGCGTTGAACCCATACCCGGTGGCTGTTTCTGAAAACCCGGCGTTACTCTGAGAACCAGCGAAAATAAGCAGATTGCGTCTGGCGCTGTAGGGTGTCGCATTGGTTTCGTCAGGGATTTCCTTCCCGCCGAAAACCACGCCTCCATCCGGTTCCAGACCGGCATAGCGGACCTCTGAATAACCCATAATGCTTTGCCGACCCCACAGGTCCGCGTACCCGAAAATGTTGGTCAAGCTCCGCTGTTTGGTTACCCGCAGGATTTGGTCACCGATGTCGGCGGTCAACTCAATCCCCGTTTCCTGCTCCAATATCTGGCTTGTCTTTATTGGCGCGCACGCGATCGGCAATGTCAGCAGCGCGATAGCGAAAATGAGGCGTTTCAGGGATTTTCCCCCTCTTTGAAATTCTAGCATATTGCTCGCACCTGAAATGGGCGGTGGCATGGCCTCTGTTTTGTGTCGGCGATGGTAAATATCTATCACGGGTTCGCGTAGCGCCGCGAAGGGGAATTCGGACTAGATCATTGAGATAATTTAGGATTTTCTGCTACGCACAGAGCAACGAGAGCACGGGACGCCGGCTAGCCACACGCCAACCGTCCGTCCGGTCTAGTCCAGAGTAACGATTTCTGTTTCAGGATAGATCGCAATAGAATCCCTCGATAAAAGCAGTTAGGTACCCATCAAATGTTTCGCTGAACTAGGCCCCGCTCCGGCGGGGCTTTTCTTCGTGCCTGAAGCAGCGCTCCCGGGCGCCGCCGATAGCGTAAAGAACGCCGCGCGAGAGCGGTGCGCGGCGAGTGGTTCGTGGAGATATCGGGGAAAAATGGGGACAGCATAAAATTAAGCCTCACTGCCGCCGTACTGGTCGATGAGCAGCTTGGCGGAGCGATAAATGTCTTTCTGATCCATTGGCCGGATCATGCCTCGCCACCACCCCCAGCCCTCTCCAGTTCGGCCGGGCCGCAATGTCCTTCGACCCGCACGCCTGACACCGTAACAGGCCGTGCACGGACGGGAACGACAGCAGCGGCCCGCAGTGGGCGATCAGCAGCTCGATCTCCACCACGCCGTTATGTGAGCACCGGTTGCACCAACAGAACACGTCGACGCCGTAATCCTTGATCTCGGCCAGTGTTAGGGGATCGGACATTCCGAGAGGATGGCGGTGATTCGGGCAAAAGAAAGAGCCCCGCGCCTGTCTCAAGAAGAGCCGAGGTCGCGGGACGTTCGTAAGTGGCAACGCTCAGGAGCTTGCTTTATTTTTGCCTTTCCACATCCCCCCTCTGGTCAGGCTTTTCGCATCCGGGAGCGTTGGTGGGCACCACTTCCAAAATTGGATGCGAGAAAGCCTGCAAGATTCAGCAAACGGTGATTCGCGGATCTGGCGCAACGGTTCGTTGGGCGTACCGCTTCAAAGATAGCTACCTCAAATTGCGGAGATGTATGTATTGCTGACCTAATGTCCGCTGTTGAGGTCAAAGCAAACGTAGCGGCGACATAGCCGGACAGTCCGCTTGTAGCCATAAGCGGAAGTTCGCCGGGGTAAAAGTTCTGTTATCTGAATGGCCGGAATCGACCGAAAGCGGTCATTCGCAAGTTAACGCACCAATCTGGGATGATATTGCTCACTTTCGCACACGAAGATCAGGTGGCTGACAAGTCTGGCCATTTTCTCAATCCCTATTGTTGGATTTGTCCTTTGGGAAACCCGGCCCGCATATAGGTGACGATCTTCCAGATTTCATCTTTGGTCAGAGCTTCTTTGAAAGCGGGCATTGCGGTTCCAAATGCCGCGCCACCGTCAGAAATAGACCAAAGCATGTACTCATCGACTGCCATCGGCATCTGAATCATGTAGGCGAGAAGTGCGGGCGAAGGACTCAGAGAGCGCGCTGCTTCGCCATCACCCATACCTGTCTTCCCATGACAGGATACGCAATTCCCCTGGTAGAGCGTGCGCCCTTCGTTAATGGTTTTGGCATCCGGCGAAAGGGGATTTCGCGCGCCGCGATACTCAGCCGGGATGCCCTGATGCATGAAGGCCCAATGTCGCGCCATCCTGTGCCGCATGCCTGGACCCATAGGACCCGGACCCCACATGTGGCGCTGCATCCAGTTG
>CAYYBI010000521.1:0-3991 GCA_964469835.1 uncultured Rhodospirillaceae bacterium | reverse complement strand
GCGACATCTACACGGATGTGGACGGCGTCTACACGTCGGATCCGCGGATCGTCACCAAGGCGCGAAAATTGAGCCGCATCACCTACGAGGAGATGCTCGAAATGGCGTCGCAAGGCGCCAAGGTGTTGCAAACCCGGTCGGTGGAGTTGGCAATGAACGCGGGGGTTCGCCTTCAGGTATTGTCCAGTTTTTCCGATGAACCGGGGACGTTGGTCGTTGATGAGGGCGAAATCGTGGAAAAACAGATCGTCAGTGGAATTGCCTATAGCCGTGACGAAGCGAAGATCACCCTTGTCGGGGTCTCGGACCGGCCCGGAGTTGCGGCGGGAATATTCGGGCCGCTTTCTAGCGCGAGCGTCAATGTCGACATGATCGTTCAAAGTACGTCGTCGGACGGCAAGCGGACGGACATGACGTTCACCGTCACCAAGGCCGAGTTCGGCCGGGTCATGCAGTTGATGGACGGGATCAAGGCGGATGTCGGTTGGGATTCGGTTCTGTCAGATCAGAATGTCGTTAAGATATCGGTGATCGGCGTGGGCATGCGCAGCCATGCGGGCGTTGCCCAGGTGATGTTTCAGACGCTTGCCGAAAAGGGAATTAATATCCAGGTTATTTCAACCTCGGAGATTAAGATCAGTGTGCTGGTCGCCGAGGAGTATACGGAGTTGGCGCTGCGCGCCTTGCATACCGCCTACGGTTTAGACGCGGATTAAGCGGTCCCCGCCGTTTCGCGAATTCCCGGGTCGTGGCGGCACAAACCGGTGACGAACGGACAGGTTGATGACGGACAGCACGCATTGGGTCGGGTCGAGGCAGTTGTTGCGCCGCCTCCGGGACGCCATGGCGCGCGCCGGCTCCGCCCAGGAAAGGCTTGATCGGATAGCGCAGATCATCGCACGCGGCATGGTGGCCGAGGTGTGCTCGATCTATGTCATGCGCCCGGGCGAGACGCTTGTGCTCTCCAGCACCGAGGGGTTGCGGAAAGACGCGGTGTTGCGAACCCGGCTCAAGGTCGGCGAAGGCTTGGTGGGCGACATTGCCGGCGCGGCGCGGCCGCTTGCCTTGTCGGATGCCCAAGCGCACCCGCGCTTCGCCTATCGGCCCGAAACGGGCGAGGAAATTTATCATTCATTTCTTGGCGTGCCGCTGCTGCGGGGCGGGCGGGTGCTCGGCGTTTTGACGGTGCAGAATCAGTCGCGTCGGAACTACACAGAGGAAGAGGTCGAAACGCTCGAGACGGTTGCGATGGTCATCGCCGAACTCGTCTCAAGCGGCAATTTGCCGTCACAGAATGACGGCGCGGTGAAGTTCCCCAGTGAACCCGTGCGATTGGAGGGTAGCCGCATCAATGGCGGTCAGGCGCGCGGTTTGGCGGTCATTCACGAACGCGGTGCCGCGATTTCCCAAACCATCGCCGAAGAACCCCGCGTGGAATTGGACCGGGTGGCCCAGGCCTTGAGCGGCATGCAGATCGCCCTCGACAGCATGGTTGCCCGGTTGGCAGATGAGAATGCCGCCGCCGAAAACGATGAATCGCTCGACATCTTGCGAACCTACCGGATGATCGCCGACGACCGGGGTTGGATCAGCCGGATTCGCGAGGCGATTCAGAGCGGTTTGACCGCGGAAGCCGCGGTCGCAAAGGTGCAGAACGACACCAGAACACGCATGAATCAGGTGACCGATCCCTATATCCGCGAACGGCTTCTCGATCTCGACGATCTGGCGTACCGGCTGTTGCAGCATCTGACCGATGGCGCCGAAGCCGGCCCAGACATGACCGATCAACCGGACGACGTGATTTTGATCGCGCGGTCAATGGGCCCGGCGGAGCTCCTTGATTACGATCGGACGCGCATACGCGCTTTGATCCTGGATGAAGGAACGGCCGCGTCCCATGTTGCGATCGTTGCGAAAGCCCTCGAAATTCCGGTGATCGGCAATGTGCGCGGCGTGATCGGCAAGGTCGAGCCGCTCGATCCGGTGCTCGTCGATGGCGACGAGGGCGTGGCCTATGTCCGGCCGGGCGACGATGTCGTGAAGAGTTTTGTCGAGGGGCTCGAATTTCGAGAAAGGAAACGGGCCGCTTTTGCCGCCTCACGGGCGCTGCCGGCAACGAGCAAGGACGGCGTGTCGGTTTCCTTGCATATCAACGCCGGACTGCTCATCGATCTCGATCATTTGAACGAAAGCGGCGCGGCGGGTGTGGGCCTGTATCGAACAGAAATCCCATTCATGATTCGGGCGCAGTTCCCGCGGGTTGATGCTCAAACCGAGCTGTACCGCGAAATCTTCGACCGTGCGGACGGCAAACCGGTGGTCTTCCGTACACTGGATATCGGTGGCGACAAATTGCTCCCCTATTTGCGGACGGCAGGTGACGAGAATCCGGCAATGGGCTGGCGTGCCCTTCGAATAGCGTTGGACAGACCGGCAATCTTGCGGCTTCAGATCCGTGCGCTCATCCGGGCTTCGGCGGACCGTGATCTCCGCGTCATGTTTCCCATGGTTTCGGAGGTCGCCGAGTTCGACGCAGCCCGCCGGCTGTTCGATTTCGAATTGGAACGCTTCGAGAAGCGCGGCGGCCGGTTGCCCGCCTCGGTTGCTGTTGGGGCGATGCTGGAGGTGCCGGCGCTTTTTTTGCAATTGCCGCAATTGCTTGAGCGGGCCGACTTCCTATCGATCGGCTCGAACGACTTGGTGCAATTTCTGTTTGCCTGCGACCGGGGCAATGCGCGGGTAAATGAGCGCTACGATGTGTTGTCGCCGGCCGTATTTCGATTGTTGAGCGATGTCGCCAGCCATTGCACCGCGGCGGGGGTGCCGTTCAGCCTGTGCGGCGAAATGGCCGGTGAGCCCCTGGAGGCGATGGCGCTGGTCGGAATCGGCGTCCGGTCGTTGTCAATGCCGCCGGGTGCTATCGATGCGGTCCGGCACATGATTCGTCAACTCGATGTCGGCCAACTCGAGGCCGTTGTGGCCGGGATGGCGGATAAGTCCGTCCACAGTCTTCGTGGGGAATTGCGCAAATTCGCCGATTCTCAAGGGGTTGAATGTTAGTGATTTGAAATCAAATGTTAAATTTGGTTGCCGTGGGGTGGCGAATTTCCCAATTTGCGGAAATGCAGGTTAGATTGAGAGATTCAAATTCGCGGTCTTTTGTTGTATAATTCATGCTGAGGGGCGATATCAGCAGAGCATTTTTCTAAGCCGGGCTAGGGTGTAGGCGTGCCGGGCTTGCTGTTGGATTAGGGGGCCTAAGCCAGCGATGGCGAAAAACCTTTGGAAGTTGGATCGTCGCGGCGATGCGAATCAGCCGTCGGCGGAGCCTGCGAAACCGGTTTCCCAGGAAACCGATATTGAACCTGTCGGAGATGTGCTGCGGGCGCGACGCGAAGAACGCGGCGAGGATCTTCGTTACGTCGCGCAAATTCTCCGTATCCGGTATCCGTATCTTAAAGCCATCGAAGACAGTCTCATCGATGAATTGCCTGGTCCGACCTACGCTATCGGATTTGTTCGCACCTATGGGGAACATCTCGGCCTCGACAGTCGGGATCTTGTTACCCGGTTCAAGGCGGAGGTGGATGGCCTAAACGCGCGGTCGGATCTGCATTTCCCGGCACCGATTCCCGAGGGCGGCGTTCCCAGCGGCGCGGTTTTAATTGTCGCAGTGGTCATGGCATTCGGAATTTTCGGTACGTGGAGTTATCTTTCCGCACCGGACGATACGGTTGCGGAAATCGTCCCCACCATGCCGAATGATGGCGGCGACACGGCTGCAGCCGGCAGCGAGACGCCGGTGGCGAGCGCAATCGGTGACGACGAGAAAACAACGGTTGCTGTGGACAAGGCTGCGCCGGCGTCTCTGCAACAGCCACCGACGAAAGATACGATGGCGACGAAGAAGGACGATTCTTCTTCCGCAGTCGCAACGGCCCCGGAGCCGGCAGCAACTGTGCCAACGAGCAAGAAATATGAACCTGCG
>CAYYBI010000520.1:0-18737 GCA_964469835.1 uncultured Rhodospirillaceae bacterium | reverse complement strand
CCGACGGTACATAGCCGAGCCCGCCGCCCGCATCGAGCAGTGCGGTGACCGGCGTTTCATTCACAACCGAAATTTCCGCGTCCATCGTGATCATATTCTCGCGGCGGCGGAAATCGTAGGTGGTGATCATCGACAGGCCATGGGTATCGATGCCGCAACTATCGGCGTCGACCATCACGCTGGCGGTGATCTCCACATGTTCCTTCGGCATGCCCCAGGCGGTGAGGCAGGCGTCGATCTGGTCGCGCACGGTTTTGGCTGGATAGAACTTCACGCCTTCGGGCATGGTGTCGGCCATCGACGGTTTCCTCCCTGGATGTGCTCTTGTCCGGCGGGGTCGATTGCCCGCCGGGGCGTTTCGAGAAGCGCTGTTGTCGCGCCAATCGCCTTATTCCATGTATCGCCAAATGGAACCGGAGGCAAATTCGGGCCGTTTGAACGCCCTTCAGGCGGGCACGGCGTTGGGCGGGTGTTTTCGCGTGCGATAGATCAGAACGCCGACGACGACGAGGTTTGCGTGGTTGAATGCCAGGCCGATCAGGAAGGCCGGATTGTAGCTGCCGGTCAGATCGTACATGGCGCCGCCGAGCGCGCTGCCGGCCGCCATGCCGATTGCGCCGAACAGGATGACGATTGCGGTGTCGCGTCCGGTGCGCTGATGCGGCAGATGTTCGCGCGTCGCGATAGCGTAGCATGGGATGACACCGGCGTAGCCGAGGCCGAACGCGACGGCGAGGACATAGAGCCCAATCTGGCTATCGACAATGAGGAAGAGCGCGAGGGTGGCCGCTTGCGCCCCGGAAAAAATGAATAGTGCGCCAAGACCGCCATGGCGTTCGCTTAAATAACCGACACCGAAGATTCGGGCGAACGAACTTGCCAGCAGCATGAGCGCGAGCATGCCGGCGGCATGGGTTGGCGAGTGGCCAAGATCGCTGGCATGGGCGACGATGTGTGCGAGGGGCAGGGACATTGCGATGCAGCAGCCGACGATCGCAACGCACAGCAGGACAAGGGTTGCGCCCGGTGACAGGGTGCCGGCGATACTCGTGTCCACCGGCCTATCATCGGGCAGTAGTGTGTGATCCACGGTGGACGGGCCAGGGGGCGGCGTATCGCCGGGCGCCCTGCGGCGGAAGACCAGACTGAGCGGCAGCATGACAAGGACCGCGAAAACGCCATACCAGAAAAACGTGTCACGCCAACCGATTGTCTGATTGAAATGGCTGAAGATCGGCGGCCAGACGGTGCCCGCGAGGGTCTGACCGCTGGCGACGATACCGACCGCCGTACCCCGGCGCTGCTCGAACCATCGGGTGACGTTGGCCATGAGCGGCGAAAACAGCGTTGCCTGTCCGAACAGTCCGATCATCACGCCATAGATCAGATACAGCTCCCATTGCGTTTCGAGACGGCTCGCCATGATCGCGCCGCTGCCGATCATCAGCGCGCCGATCAGCGCCGGTTTCCCCATGCCGGATCGGTCAAGCAAATGGCCCATCAGGATGCCGCCGACGCCGGCGCCGATGAACTGAAATGAATAGGCGAGCGACGGCACCGTGCGGGGCCAATTGAAGCTCGCCGCGATGTCCTTCAGGGATACGACAAGAATATACGCACCGCCCTGGCCTACCATCAGCATCAGCAGCGAGGCGGCGAGTACGACGTGGCGGTAGTGAATGTTGAAGCGCGGTGCCGGGCGCATTCTTGTCTCAGGATGACGGCGAAGATGCTTGCGCCCTGTTTACCGTGCGATTGCGCCTGCGTCACAGAATTTCAGCGGGTGTCGAGAAGTATAGATCGATGGCATGAATATCGCCGACAACGCGCGGAAAGCACCCCCGGGAGGATATCGCGGAACAATATTTGTGTTTTTCTGGAATGGCATGGGAGAAAGAGCCGTCGGTTTACCGTCAGCCCAATTTCGAATTACCCTATCGCTGCCCCGCGCGCAGCGGCTGCCCCTAGTTCCGTGGTGGCAATGCGTCGAGCGGAAGCCGTTCGGCGATGAAGGTCTTCTTGTTATAATTTTCGTCGAACCGGACCCGGCGGAAGTTCAGAAATCCGTCAGAAATCGTCAGATCGCCGGCGATTTCCTCGCGCTTGCCGCGATTGATGGCAGTCACCGGTCGAACGATTCCGTCCATATCGGCGCTGAGCAGGTCGCCACCGACAGCGACGGTGCCTTGGGAGAATGCCTCGATGAACAGCACGCGGTCCTCGGTCGGGTGCCAGACGAACGATCTCACCGCACTCCGGCCGGTTCGGTTGCATGCCAGGCAGCGCAGTCCGCTGCCATCTGCGCGCGCAATCCAAAGCCCGGTTGGAACCTCGAATTCCAGCATGTCGAGGAATGCCACATATCGACCGGACGGCGACCAACGCGGTTGCGGCTGGTAGATACCTGGCATGCGGCTATCCATCAGGGAGATGGCGGCAGGCCGATCCATGTCGGCGAAGTACAGTCTGAAGTCAAACTGCAGGATGAGCGTCCGGCGGTCGGGCGATGGTATGGCAACGATAGGGGCCGGCAGCCGAGAGCGATTTTGTGGATTGACGTCATAGGCGAACAGTTCGCGAAGCACGCCGTTGATGCTGATCCACAACGTGCTCGGCCCAAGGATGAAGGCGTCACCGTCGGGGCCGGGCAGGACGCGTACCGGCGCCTTGATAACGAAATGGTCCATTCTGGTGGCTTGAGTGAAGGCGGCACCGAAGTCGGCCGCGGCTGTGCGGCCCTCGAATAGGCCGATGGCGATCCTGTACCATTTCTCGCCGCGGATTTTCACACCGTAGATATAGCTCTGATAACCCTGTTGCCGCAGCCGCTGGTAGGTTGCCAGCCCGTCCTTGTGCTCGGCCGGTGGCACCGCGCGGACCTGAATCGAAAAATAGTCCGTCGCCGCACTACCGCCTGCCGCCCGAAGCGGCGTGGCGGTCACGGCGCAAAAAAGCACAGTCAGGCAAAGCCATCGCTTCATCCGCACGCCTCCAGAGATCTTTCCCTAGGGGAACCGTATCGGCCAGCGGTTAATGTGGCTTTAGCATCCCGATTATGGGGCCAAGCGGCGGCGGATTCCCGGTTCAATCGTCTCCCAGCGGCGGATGCTTGTCGGTCCAGCCGGTTGCCGCTTCATGGGCGCGGGCGACGCGGTAGACCGTTGCCTCGTCGAACGGTTTACCGACGATCTGCATGGCCAGTGGCAGACCATTCGGGCTGAACCCGGTGGGCACCGCGAGGGCGGGGCTGCCGGTCACGTTGAAGGGCGCGCGCGCTTGCCGCGAGTAGGTACGGTCGACTTCCGCCTCGTCGTCGATGCGGCAGGCCGGTTCCATGCTGCTGACCGTGACGACCGCGTCGAGATCGGCGATTGTCGCATTGAATCGTTCGGTCAGTTTGCGGCGCTGGCGGGTCGCGTTGACGTAGTCGGCGGCACGGATGAAGGCGCCCGCCAAGATCCGCTCGCGGCCGCGGTCACCATAATCCTCAGGCCGTTCCTGCAGCCATTTCTCGTGAATCGCATAGGCTTCGCTGGTCAGGATGGTTCGGTTGCACGCTGCATAGACCTGCAGCGGATCGACCTGTATTTCGCGGATCTCCGCGCCGAGATCCTTCAGGACAGCGAGCGCGTCCTCAATGGATTTTGCCATTTCGGGCGTGCAGGTATCGTCTTTTTCGTAGAAGTGGCGGATCACGCCGATGGTCATTCCTTTGACGCCCTTGTCGATCTCGGCGGTGAAATCCGGCACGTCGACCCGCGCGCTCGCCGGATCACCGGCGTCGTGCCCCGCCAGCACGTTGAGCAGCATGGCGTTGTCGGTGACCGTTCGCGTCATCGGCCCGATATGGTCGAGCGAGAAGGACAGCGGCAGGACGCCGCGCCGGCTCACCCGGCCATAGGTTGCCTTCATGCCGACGATGCCGCACATCGAGGCGGGATTGCGCACCGAGCCGCCGGTGTCGGTGCCGAGCGCCGCCGGCAGCAACCCGGCGGCGAGTGCTGAACCCGAGCCGCTCGAGGAGCCGCCCGGGTGGTAGTCCGGATTCCACGGGTTGCGGGCGGGCGGCCAGGGCAAATCGAAGGAGGGGCCGCCGATGGCGAATTCGTGGGTCGACATCTTGCCCATCAGGATGCCGCCTGCCGCCTTCAGCTTCTCGGTCACCGGCGCGTCGGCTTTCGCGACGTTGTCTTGCAGAATTCTGGAATGGCCGGTGGTCGGCAGGCCTTGGTAGTCGATGATGTCTTTGAGGCCGTAGGGCACACCATGCATCGGGCCGCGCCAATTGCCGGCTTGAATCTCCTTTTCCGCGCGGCGTGCATCCGCCATCGCGATGTCGGGCGTCAACCGGAGGAAGGCATCGAGCTTCCCGTTCAGGCGGTCGATCCGGGCCAGCAGAGCCTCGGTATATTCGACCGGCGAAATCTTCTTGTCGCGGAGCAGCGCCGCGGCCTCGGCGAGTGTTAAAAAAGCGAAATCCGTCACGGGTCAGGCCTCCTCGCTGGCGCGGTTGATATGCGCGGGTTCGTCATAAAATTGGATGTCGTCGGGCATTTGGGTCTTGCGTTGCCGGGATCCCGCAGTCGCCCGGTCGAGTTGCGCCAGATGGGCGTCGGTCAGCTTGGTAAGGCCGATTTCCGCCGCCTGTTTTTTGAGCTCTGTCAAATTCTTGTCAGCCATGGCTATGGATATCCTTTAAGAATTTTTACGGTGTTACGAGGCGAGCCGGTTCAACGATTCCAGCACGGCGTCGCCTATTTCAGTGGTCGATACCGCGCGTGTGGCATCGCCTTTGATGTCGGCCGTGCGTATGCCGCGGGCGACGGTATCCCTGACGGCGGAGTCGAGCAGGTCGGCGTCGTCCGCCGCGTCGAAGGTGTGGCGCATCGCCATTGCGAAGCTGAGGAAGGCGGCGAGCGGATTGGCGATGTCGCGCCCGGCGATATCGGGCGCGGCGCCGTGAACCGGCTCGTACAGAGCGTTGCGGCGGCCCGACGTATCCGCCTCGCTGAGCGACGCCGAGGGCAGCATGCCGAGCGAACCGGTCAGCATCGCCGCCGTGTCGGACAGGATATCGCCGAACATGTTGCTCGTGACGATGACATCGAATTGACGCGGGTCGCGGATCAACTGCATGGCCGCGGCGTCGACGATCAGCTCGGTCAGCTCCACGTCGGAATACTCCGCCTCGTGGATCTTGCGGACTTCGGCGCGCCACAGCTTGCTGGTCTCCAGCACGTTGGATTTTTCGATCGAGCACAGCTTGTTCGAGCGGGTGCGGGCCAGCTCGAAACAGAACCGGGCGACGCGCCTAATCTCCGTCGTGGTGTACTGCATCGTGTTGAAGCCGCGTTGCTCGCCGCCGCCGAGGTCCTCGATGCCGCGCGGCTCGCCGAAATAGATGCCGCTGCTGAGTTCGCGGACGATGATCATGTCGACACCGCGGATGACCTCGGGCTTCAGCGTGCTGGCGTCGAGCAATTCGTCGAACGCCACCGCCGGGCGGAGGTTGGCGAACAGACCGAGCTTTCGCCGCATGGCCAGGAGTCCGCCTTCGCGCCGTACCTCGATGGGGACGTCCTCATAACCGTCGCCGCCGATCGCGCCGAACGGGATCGCGTCCGATGCGAAGGCGGCTTCCAGGGTTTCCGCCGGCAACATCGCCCCGGTTTCCCGGTAGGATTTGACGCCGAGATGCCGTTCGGTCACATCGAAAGCCAGTTTACGGTTCGCTTCGAACCATTCGACGACGCGGGTGGCCTCGCGGATGACCTCGGGGCCGATGCCGTCACCCGGGATGATCAGCAGCTTCGGTTTGTTGTCTGGCATGCGACCCGATACCTCCCTTGTGATTGCGTGCGGGTTCGCGGCGGGTCATCCCCGCTGGCGTCGTGCCTTAAGCGAACGTCGCGGTGGCCAAGGTGCCGACATTGCCCTCCGGCGTGATCGACCAGAGCTCGGCGGATTTGCCGTCTTCGCCCGGTTTGCCTGCGACCTTGAACGGCGCGGTATCGAAAAGCGGCGCCCGCGCCTGGAAACTGAATCCGGTCAATTGCTTGCCCGGATTGTTTGCGATGCCGAGATTGAGCAGGAATCCCGCGGTCAGCGGTCCGTGCACGATCAGGCCGGGATAGCCCTCGACCTCCGTGACATAGGTGCGGTCGTAGTGGATGCGATGGCCGTTGAAGGTGACCGCCGAATAGCGAAACAGCATCACCGGATCGGGTGTGATTTCCTGGATCCAGGTATGGTCGTCCGGCGCCGTGTTCGTGCGCCCGCTATTCCCGCCGCTGCTCTTGGCATTGGCCGGTGGGTTGTCGCGGTAGACGATGTCCTGCTCCTCGGTTATTGCGAGGCCGTTTTCGCCGGAAATTTCCGCCGTGACCGTGCAAAACACCAGGGTGCCGGTTCGGCCGTCCTTGATGGTGACGTTGGTGATCGTAGCGACCCGTTTCATCTTTTCGCCGATCAACAGCGGTTTGTGATAGGTCGTGCGCGCGCCGCCGAACATGCGGCGCGGCAAGGGCACGGGTGGCATGAAATCGCCCCGCCGGGGATGACCGTCGGGGCCGATCTGAGAAGCCGGAACCCTCGGCTTGAAGAAAAACCAGTGTCCCATCGGCCCAATCGGATCGCCTTCCTCTGGGATTTCCTCCTCGTCCATCAGCGCGGCGTATCCATGCACCGGATGCACGGATGCACGATCCTCGATCGTTTCACTATTGCCGATCCAGTCTTTCAGTTTCTCGAGATCTTCGGCCATGCTTGCCCCTCCCTATTGTATGTGTGGATGTCGCGGCGGCGTCAGACCGCGCCGCGGGCGTCGACGGGCCATATGTCGACCAGCGTGTCGCCGCGAACCATGTGATAAACGTCGTGCAGATTTACCGCCGGATCGCAATGGGGTGTCAGGCATTCGATGATCGTGCCGAGCGGCAGATCGGTTACCCCGTCCGGCAGGACGACCGCACCATGCTCATCGCCCTTGAAGATGTAGTGCGATCCGGCCGGTGCGCCCGATACGATTTCCGGGTTCGTGCCGTCATCATGAAACCGCTTGGTGCCGCCATCGGTGATCGCGAGACCATCGCCGTTCGAGCTGATGACCGTGCATTGGACGAACAGCGATTGCTCGAAGGGATGGGCATTGGCTTCACGCAACGGGCAGGCGTTGTATTGCACATCGGTGAAGATGTAGCTGCCGCACTGCATCTCCGTGTAGTTGCCGCGCCGGGAGTCGATTTCGTGCGATCCGGTTCCGGCGCCCGAGACGATGGGCGGCATCAGGGAATTTGCCTCCAGCAAACCGACGAGTTCGGCCAGGCGTCCGGCGCATTTATCCGCTTCGCGCCGCCGCTCCGCGTAATCGGCAATGTGCTGCAAGTAGCCTGCATAGGCATGGATGCCGGCGAATGTCAGGCTGTTCGATTGTGCCACCTGCTGCGCTACGCCAAGCGCCGCCGCGGCGCTGCGCGCGCCGGTTCGTTCGCCGCCGATATTGATTTCGACGAAAACCTCCAGCGGCTTGTCCGCCGTGCCGGCCGCGCGGGACAGCACTTTCACGTTCTCGATGTTGTCCGCGGCGACTTTCAAGCCGTCGGTGATGGCGTTCAAGGCAACCAGCCGTTCTATCTTGGCGTCGCCGACCACCGGAGAGGTGATCAACACGCCGGGAATACCGCCCCGGACCAGCACTTCAGCCTCGCCCAGCGTTGCGGCGCAGACACCGAGTGCGCCCGCATCCACCTGCAGGCGCGCAATCTGCACCGATTTATGCGTCTTCGCATGGGGCCGCAGGCTGACGCCGTGCTCCCTGCAATACGCGGCCATCGCCTGGATGTTTCGTTCGAGCGCGTCGAGATCGACCAGAAGCGCCGGCGTGGTCAGGTGCTTGCGCGAATCGGGCTGGCCAATGAGGGGTTCATTGGGTCCGAGGTCGGCCATCGGTGGTTCCCTGATTGTTGTTTCCAAGGAGTATACCCGGCGGCGGACACCGCGAAAGCCTGGGGAGAAAAAAAGGCGGGGCCGAAGCCCCGCCGAGGGTCCGGACCGATCGGGGGTCGGTCCGCTAGCTGACTTTCCAGCTGCCGTCGGGTTGCCGACAGGCTTGTCCGTATCCGCTTTCCGTGCGGCCGCCGACGATGATTTGCTGCTGATACTCCCGGCAATAGGCGCCGGTCCCGGTGTGGATGCCCTCGCGCGTCGGGGTTACGGCGCCCGAATTGCCGCTTTCCGGATTGTTCCAGGTGATTGTTTCTCCGATCGGCGCCGACTGCGCCTTTGAGGCGGCGTTTTGATAGTACGCACGGTCGGCTTGATCCATCGAACGGCCGATTTCACTGCCGATCAGCAACCCGCCCACCGTACCAAGCGCGGTTGCGGCGAGTTTGCCGGACCCATTGCCGAATTGGGAGCCGAGCAGCCCGCCCAATCCTGCGCCGATAAGCGCGCCGCCGGTTTGGCGCTGACCCGTGGTTTGACACGCGCCGAGCGAGAGGGCGAGAAGCGTAACAATGGCGATTTTGCGAATGGTCATGTTCTTTCCCCTAATCTAGACCCAGGCGGCGCCTCATGTTCTTGACCGGCCCCGCGCCGGATTTCTGTGGTTCTGGACCCTATTAGTTCGATTACGTTCATTGATGCCCGTCGGTGGGGCGGGTGAGTGCGGAAACTGTGACCGTGCTCAGCCCGCCCCAGGGCGGTTAGTGCCGATTAACGGCGTCCGCGATTGCTATTGCGGCCGTTTCGCGGCGAACGGTTTGATCTCACTGCAACGTGGTCGGAACGACCGATAAATCGGCCAATGCTGCGGTCGGACCCATGGTGCCCGGAATGGCGGCGGACACGATGCGCCCGGTGACCCCAGCCGCGATGGTGCCGCCGGACATGCCGGACATGCCGGCGGCCATGGACCCGATGACCGAAATAGCGCTGGTGAAAGAGGTGGTGGCCGTTGTAACCGACCAGAACGCGGTATGTGTCCGCGGCGGCCGGGGTGCTGAGTCCACCGATACCGAGAATGATGCCCATTGCACCGGCGGCGACGATAAAGGACTTTCGGGCTCGCATGGTAAGCTTCCTCATTGGTCTTCTCCCTTTTTGCAGTCCGTCTTATGTCTATTCTCGTCTCGAGCCTGTGCCGCGACGCTCCGTCGAAAGAGCGGTTTGTTGAATTTCGTACAGGCATAATTATATGTATAAATAATGCTAAAGATGATGTCAAAATATATAGCATTTCTGAATGTAACATTTTGTAAGCCTGTAACCTATTCTATATGAGACATAATTAGGGAATGATTGTTGAATATCCCGACCGGTGATCGGCTTTGTAGGCGCTGAAGGAAATCTTGCGTGTAAATTTGAATACAAAGGATGAGCGTTCGAGTATGATGCGCCCGGCGCGCGCCAATAGGAGTAATGGGATGGCTTTGAAATATAATAATGAGCAACGCAAGCAATACTTGAAGATGACTTCTAGTATTGGTCTTTTTTGGCTTAAAATATTTGGCGATGATAAGGATTTTTATTCAGCAGCATACTGGGATTTGCTGACAAATATTTGGAATGAGAGCAATCCGGTGCGTAAAACGGACGCATTGCGGTTCATGACCGCGGTTAAAAGCGCCCATACTGCGGGTAAATACATCGATTTCGCTCTCAAGCGAGGGATTCTGGTAGAAACAGACAATCCCGAAGACGCGCGCTCCAAACTGTTGAGCCTGTCGCCGCAAATGCGCGAGCGAATGGATGCCTTTTTCGATGACGCGGTGGGACAGGTGAGGATGACGAACCGGACGATCGATCAACTGGGACCATCGCCGGATAATCCGTAACGCTTGCTGGCCGCGCCGGGTAGCCATCGACTCCGATAAATCGAACAAGATAAGATGACGCCGCCGATATGGCGGCGTTTTAAACGAATCCGGGTCGCGGCATGGGCCGGATGAATTCGGCGGCGAACCGGCGTTATCTTGAGTCGGGCAAAACTCTGGGAGGAAACCAATGAAAATTGCAGACATTGAGGCCATTGCCCTTGTTGTCCCGATGGAAGAAAAAATTGTCGCACCGATCAGCATGCCGCGGGCTGCGGAGGTGGAAAGCGTTGTCTTCAAGGAATATCGCACTACCATGGTCCGCATTACCACGGATGACGGCATCACCGGCGTCGGCGAATGCATGACGCGCCTGTCCGGGACCGCGCTGCGCGACATCGTTCATTACATCAAGCCGGCGTTGATCGGCCTCGACCCGCGGGATATCGAAAGTATATGGGATTTAATGTGGTCGATCATGATGAATCGCGGCCATGTCAAAGGCTTCTACCAGGAAGCGATGGCCGGCATCGATACCGCACTCTGGGACATTTTCGGCAAGTCATTGGGGGTGCCGGTCTGGCGTCTGCTTGGCGGGCGAACCAATCCCCGCATCTGGTGCTATGCGTCGTCTCTGCGATTGCGCAGCATTGAAATTTTGCGTGACGAAATCGACAAGCATAAGGAAAACGGCTTCAACGCGATGAAGTTCAAGATCGGCAAGGATCCGATGAATTGGCGCGAAGAGATCAAGCTCGTCGAACAGATTCGCGCCCATGCGGGGGACGACATTACCCTCATGTCGGACGTCAATTGCGGCTATAGCGGCGACCTTAAGACTGCACTAGAGGTCGGCCGGGCATTGGAAGCGCTCGGTATCTACTGGTACGAGGAGCCGTTGGCGCCGGACGATATCGATGGCTATGCCTATCTGCGCGATAAGCTCAGCATCCGGATCGCCACCGGCGAGGCGGATTTCAACAAATACAGCTTTGCGCGGTTCTTCAAGCGGGACGCCATCGACATCGTGCAGCACGATGCGGCGCGCTCGGCGGGCATCACCGAATCGCGCAAGATCGCCGACATGGCCGATGCGTTCCGCGTCGCCTATGCGCCGCATAACGGTAGTTCGTCGAATATCATCATGACCGTATCGCTGCATCTTGCGACCTATGCGCCAAATTTCCTGATCTACGAATACATGCAGAGCGACTGGAGCAAGACCCAGAAAAACCCCCTTCGCTGGGAGCTCTGCCAGATGCCGATCAAGGAATTCAAGGACAGCCATATCGTCCTGGAGGAAAAACCGGGATTGGGGATCGAGATCAACGAGGAAATCGTAGAACGGTTCCGGCTTCCCTAAGGCGCGTGCCACGCACGGCGCCACGGCTGGGGATCAATTAGACGCGTGTTGCTAAATCACGCGGCCGCGCGGCTTTTTTCGAATGTTATTGATAATACGCAATAATTTCGTGTGATATCCAGCCTCCGTGTATTGCGCCGCAGTGAATCGAGGGCGCGGGGAGTCCGCTCGCCGGTCCGATTCCGCGCACTCCAATAAGTTAATAATGTCAATGACGTTAATGACTTAGTAAGTCGCCGTCGGCAATACTCGCGCGCGCAATCCTGCGTTTCAGCACGCATTGTCACCGCATGACGCATATACAATCTTCCATAGGTTTCAGGCCCGAGCTCCGGCGCATCCGGCAGCGCGTCCAACACGTCGTGCTGGTGTCCGCGATTGCCGTGGTTGCGGCCGCGTTTACGATTTGGACCGGAAGCGTCGGGATCATGCCGTTGGACCAGTCGATCATCTTCGATGGCGGCTGGCGGGTCCTGTCGGGGCAGGTTCCGTGGGTGGACTTCCAGACGCCATCCGGTGTCGTGCCGATCCTGTTGCAGGCGGCGTGGTTCAAAGTGATGGATGTGACGTGGGCGAGTTACGTTCTGCACGCCGCGATGAGCAACGCCCTTTACGCGATTTTCGTCTACGCGCTACTTCACAATGTGTTTCACTGGAATATCCTGGCATTCTATTTTGCGGTTTTATCGGCGTTTTTCATGTACCCGCCGATCGGCACACCGTACATGGATCAGCACGCGATGATTCTAACGTTTTGCGCGCTGGGCCTGCTGTTGTGGGGCGCGCTGGCTGACTCTCCCGTGTCCAGGGCAATCGCCTGGTTTCTCATGCCGTTTGCGGCGGTGCTTGCCTTTCATTCGAAGCAAATCCCGTCAGGGCCGGCGATTCTCTTCATCATCGCCACCGCGACCTATCTGCTTTACCGCCGTCCCGATCATTACCGCCATGCCTTCGCCGCGGCATTGGCGGGGAGTGCGCTGGTGCTGACGGCTCTTCTCGTCACGATATATTTTACCAGTGGATTCGAGCGGTACTATTTCTGGACTTTCGAGATGCCGCTCGCGCAGGCCTCCGACCGGACGGGTACCTGGACGAAAAGATTGATTGTCGTCTGGTCGTTGTCCGTCGCAAGCGCGCTGCCCATACTCATCGGCCTGCATCTCGCCCTCCGAATGGGCACGAACGGCGCGCGCGGTCTCGTGGTCGTGCCGGTGGCGGCGGTGACGATTGGGCTTCTAATGCTGTCGGCGTCGCTCGCCGCGATCACGATGAACGCGCCGATAATCGGGCTGGCCTATTATCCGGCGGAAGTCGCCTTTTGCTATTATCTGTTGTCTAAGAAACGCAGCGCTAAATTTCCCGAGTCGACGCAAAATCTCTATTCGTTTCGCGCCTTGCTGCTGACATTGAGCGCGCTCGCATCGCTGTATTCGGTATTGCCGGTTTCCAAACGCCTGATGAATGAGTTTCACGATACCGATCTAACCAAATCCGTGCCCGCCGCAACGATCCATCCGCGGCTTACGGGATTGCAATGGATCACGCCGCGCTGGCTCGATGAACATGGCAACGAGCGAACACCGGAGAATTATAGGGCGCTGATCAGGGCGGTTTCCAAGCGCCCGGGCAACTTTATGTTGGTCGGTGACACCTCGGTTTTATACGGTGTCTTGGGGAAGCCGTCTGTTTCACCCAGCCTGTGGTTCCACGAGGGATTGTCCATACCATTCAAGTCGTCGCC
Organism: uncultured Rhodospirillaceae bacterium; assembly: GCA_964469835.1. Lineage (GTDB taxonomy): Bacteria > Pseudomonadota > Alphaproteobacteria > UBA8366 > UBA8366 > JAOTYV01. The sequence continues at coordinate 5,821 of CAYYBI010000520.1, read as the reverse complement.
GGTACGGGCGGAATTCGAGGCGGCGCTGGCGCGGTCGCTCGCGCGCAACGATGTTCGATATGTGATCCTTGATGGCGAGAGAACCTGGATGGGTTCGAAATGGCAGGATTTCGCGGTGCTCCGCGCTTGCCTTGACCCGAAGGATCAGGAAACCCAGGCGATCGGGCGATTTCGTATCGTCCCCATCGCACCGGACTGCATCCGGCGAAGCATCCCTTCCTAACGCCGCCGCGCGTGCGGCGTATCACCCGATTTGATCCCTGGCGAATACGCGGTAAAACCGTGCTGGCCGAACGTGCATGTGCTGCGGTGTATGCTAGTCGACGCCCGTCATCTTGCGGCCGGGCCGGGCAAACAGCATTGTGCGAATTCGTGTTTCCCGCTTGGATTGCCCTCCGCAGTCCATTCGACGTGCAGGACGTCTGCGTCCGAACCCTGCATGGTCGAATCAATGAATTCCAGGTTCGGCGAATAACCAAAGGGAATTGTGTTTATGGCCTTCGATGAGCTGCTCAAGGAACTCGAACAACATCGCGTGGCGGCGCGCAAGATGGGCAAGCCGGCGATTCTCGATCGTATGAAGAAAGACGGCCTCCTCAATGCCCGCGAGCGGCTCGATTACCTGCTCGACGAAAACAGCTTTATCGAATCCGGGTTGCTGGCGACTGCGGCGCGGCCCGAGGTGCGCGACAAGGCGCCGGCGGACGGCAAGATCGGCGGCTTCGGCAAAGTCGACGGCCGCTGGATCGGCGTGGTGTCCAACGATTTCTCGGTTATGGGGGCATCCAGCGCCCTCAATAACTTGAAGAAAATGAAACACGTCAAGGACACCGGCAACAAACGCGGATTTCCTCTGGTGTTTATCGGCGAATCTTCGGGATCGCGCATGCCGGACCGCATGGGCGCGCAGGGCCGCCTGATCATCGCCCAGGATCCCAATGAATACCGCCGCCTTCGGGAATCGCCCTGGGTGACCGCCCAGCTCGGCGATTGCTACGGGTCGTCTACGTGGTACGCCTGCATGTCGGATTTCGTCGTCATGCGAAAGGGCGCCACCATGGCGGTGGCGAGCAGCCGTGTTACGTCGTTGGCGATCAATCAGCCGGTCTCCAACGAGGAACTTGGCGGATGGCGCCTGCATACACGCACCAGCGGGCTGGTCGATGTCGCTGTCGACACCGACGAAGAGGCGCTCGACATCGTGAAGCAGTTCCTCTCCTACTTGCCGGGCAACCACACGGAAGCGCCACCCGTGGCCGAAGTGCCGGCCGGGTCGGACGAGCCGATCAAGACCATTCTCGATATCGTCCCCGAGGCGCGCCAGAAAGTTTACAACATGCGCCATGTGATCGAGGTGATCGCCGACAAGGGGTCGGTGTTCGAGATGAAGCCTGGCTACGGCCGCTCGGTGATTACGGCGCTGACCCGGCTAAACGGCCGCACCGTCGGATTTCTCGGCAACAATCCGCTGTACAAGGGCGGCGCCGCCGATCCTGACGGGTGTGCCAAGGCGACCAGCTTTCTCGTGTTTTGCGATTCCTTCAACATTCCGATCGTCAATCTCGTCGATGTGCCGGGGTTTCTGATCGGTGTGGAAGGAGAGCGCAAGGCCGCGCCCGGCAAGATCATCAATTGGATGAACGCGCTGTCGCTCTGCACCATGCCGAAGATTTCGGTGATCCTGCGCAAGAGCTACGGCCAGGCGTACATCAACATGGGCGGTAACAAGAATTCGGACGAAATGGCCGTCTGGCCATCCGCCGATGTGGGCTTCATGGACCCGCAGACCGCGGTCAACGTGGTTTTCGGGCTCAAGAAAGAAGATGATCCCGAGGAGTTCGACCGCCGGGTCGATGAACTGTCGCGCGATGCCGCGCCCTGGGAACTCGCCTATATGTACGAGGCGAAGGAAATGCTGGATCCGCGCGAAACCCGGCAATATCTCATCAACATGCTCGAAATCCATACCATGCGGATGGAAGGCGGCGTCGGCGAACACCTGATGCGCACCTGGCCGACCAGCATCGTTTAGGGAAATCAGCGGCGCCGCCGGTCTCGTCCACTAGCCATCGGCGCCGATCCGCCAGCGGCATGTGCCGTCCGCCGGATTCCGGTCGGTGCGAAGGGACAGACGCGCGGTACTCGCCGCGGCGGCGCCCTCCCAGATCGTGCACCAGATGTCGAATAGCGTGGAGGCCTCATCCGTGATGCCGCGCAGGATCCGGCAATCCTGCGTCGTCACGTCGATCGCGTCGTCAACGGTTTCGATTTCCGCCCGATCGCCCAGCGCGTTTAGCATCCGGCACAGAAATTCCGCGAAGTCCTCGGCATTGCCGTTTTCCAACCCGAGCATTGCGGCGGTCGTCTCGTAGTATTGCAGGCCGATCTGACGGCCGGCGCGCCCGGCGATCGCAGGGGCGTCCTCGCCCAGCAGGCGGATCAGCACCCGCAGCATGCTGCGGCTGTGGTCCACTGAATAGTTGCGTTCCGCCTTGGCCAGCCGTTCGGCCGGCCAGAACGTGGAATCGACGGTCGGCGCGGCGGCGGGGTCGAAGGGCGGCGGGGTTTCATCGGGCGCAAACCGCAGGCGCTGCTCCTCATCCAAATCGTGATCGTATTCGTAAAAATATCCTTCCAATCCCGCGTCGCCGGCCGTCGTCATGCCGGTGCAAACGAAGCCGAGCCGCGGATTGTTCAGCGATAGGCCGTTGCGGGCATGCCATCCCCGCATCATCCCGATGGTTACGGCGTCGGGCACCGCGCAGATCGCGGTGCCGTCGAAAATCCAACGCGGCGGGGGATAGCGAATCCAGGATTTGCGGTCGGATTCCGGCATGTATTCCACCTTCACCGTACCGATGAAGTTGCTGAGATAGTGATATTGCGCCGACGCGACCGCGTCCGGCAGGTCCGTGAGGCCGAGGATTTCCAGGCCGGGCAGAAATTTTTCGTCATGGTGCAGCTTGAACAGCCGGTACATCGCTTCGGCGGCGGTCTCCGTGCCGCAATGGGCGACCGTGGCGAGTATCAGTCCGGTCAGGAACCGGTGATGGATTTCTGCGACGGCGCGATAGCCGCCATGTTCTTGATTATTTGAGATCGACATGACGCGCAGTATACAAGGTGCCGGTGCCGCCGCACTGCCTAGCCCGCGCCGACACGCACCCGTTTGGGGACGCGCACGAACAGAATCAGCGGCACGATCGCCAGGCAGGTCAGTGTGTACAGGCCAAAGGCGTTGATATATCCGATCATCGCCGCCTGCCGTCCGATCTCGCCTCCCATCGCCGCCAGCCCGGTCAGGTTCTCGATATTCCAGGCCTGCGGCAGGTTGGGGAAGGCCAGTATTTCGTTAAAGGGCGAGATGAATTCGGTCAAATGGGCCTGGCTCATCCGCCCGGTGCGAACCAAAACGGTCACGCTGGCGGCGATGAAGAGGCTGCTGCCGAGATTGCGTAGCAGATGAAAAACGCCGGTGGTTTCCGCGAGGAATTGCCGGTCGAGGGTGGCGAAGGTGGCGACGACAAGCGGCACCCAAATCAGCCCAACGGAGGCGCCCTGCATGGCGCTGGTTACGGCGACCTCGAAATTCGTCACGGTGACGTCGAATTCCATCATCATCCAGCCCGACAGGGCCTGGACGAGAAACCCCACGATCATGCCAATTCGGGGATCCAGCTTGCCGATCCACATGGCGAGAAAGAATCCGATCACGGCGCCGATGCCCCGGCAGGCGATCAGGAATCCAATGATCGAATCCGGATAGTCCATCAGCGTCTTGAGCATCGGCGGCAGCAGGACCATTGGCGTGAAATTCAGCATGCCGTAGACGAACACGATGACCAGACCGAGGCTGAAATTACGGTCAAGCAGCAAGCGCGGATTAAGAAACGGCCGTCGTGCGGTCAGGCTGTGCACCACGAAGATGTAGAAGGCGAGGCCGCCGATGGCTGCTTCCAGGATGATTTCGGTCGAACCGAACCAGTCCTCGCGCTCGCCGCGGTCGAGCATCAATTGCAGGCATGTCACCGCAAGCGACAGCGACAAAAAGCCGGCCCAGTCGAAGTGTGCGTTGCGGTTGCGGCCGCCATCGGTCAGGAACGCCCACAACCCCAGCAAGGCGACGATGCTGATCGGAATGATCAGATAGAACGCCCAGCGCCAGTCGTAAATTTCACTCAGGGCGCCGCCGAATATCGGCCCGGCGATCGGCCCGATCACGACCCCCATGCCGAAGATCGCGGTGACGGTTCCATGCTGCCGTTTCGGATAGATATCCAACAGGATGGCGTTGCCGAGCGGTGTCATTGGTGCGCCGAACCCGCCCTGGAGTACACGGTAGACGATCATTGCTTCCAGCGATTCCGCGGTTCCGCAGAGTACCGTCGACACGACGAAACCCAACGAGCAATAGATCATGACATTGCGCCAACCGAAGGTGGCGCTGAACCAGCCGGCCATCGGCGTCATGATGGCGGTCGCGAGGATATTGAGCGTGACGATCCAGGAAATTTGATCCTGTGTTGCCGACAGACTGCCTTGAATTTGCGGCAGCACGACGGCGACCATCAGGAAGGTCATGCCATACAGCGTTTGCGACAGCGTGATGGTTGCCAGCACCATCGCCCGCTGGAACGGGGTGTGGGATTGGGGGGCGTCGGTGGCGACGGCTTCAGCGTTCATGTTCGGCTCGTCGTCGGCGCGAGGGGCGCTCTCCTACGGGCGACCTATAGGAGAAAAACGGGGCCAAGGAAACCATAGATGCGCGATTTGCCAGCGAGCGGAAGCCAGGAGGCTCCCGGTAGCCAAAGAAGGTAAATGCCGGAATGAGTTTTGCTCGAAATTGAGCCGCCGGCATCAATATATTCGGCGATAAATAGAACCGGCAGGCACACTTACGAATTTTTAAACGAATTTTTAACCATTTAACCATAACAATTTTAATTCAACTTAAACGATCATGAGGCGAGCACGCTGCTCGGATCGTCGCGTTTACACATAGGAGATTTTCCATGTCGGACGCCACAACCGTTGAACAAATTGCGATGACAGGCCGGGAACGGGTGATAATTGGTGTCTTGGGGGGCGTTGCGGCGACGGTCGTAAAGTTCCTCGGGCAAGACTATGCGCGAGTATTTCCGGATTCCGGTATCAATTTCGCCCGAGCGGAGGATGCTATGTTCGGGTACATGATATTGATCATCCTGCTGGGATTTCTTGGCGCCCTTTGTGCGTGGGCGAGCGATGAGAGCCGTAAATTCAAGTTGTTGGCTATCGCCGTCGCGGCTCCGGCGATGATCACAACCTTTACCGGCGGGGGCGATTACACCAATGTCGGCACCGTGGCGTCCCGCACCGCGCCCGCGCCCACTGCTGGGACGAGCCTGATACCTTTCATTTCGTCGGCCCACGCCGCGGATCAGGTGTCACGCCAACAAAACGCCTTTTCTGGCCAACGGACCGCCGGTCAGAAATTCGATGATGCCCTTCGGTTCGTGTTTCGAGTTGGCGAGCCACGCTACTGGGTTGTGGCAGGGTCGTTTAAGGACAAAGCAAAGGCCGATGAATATGTCAATAAAATCAATGCGGTTGATGCCGGGCTCGGTGCGTTCATCGGTATCAAAGGCCCGAATGGTTTCTACCCGATAATTGTTGGACGGTACGGCACTTTACCGACGGCCCGGGCTACTCTGACACGGGCGAAGAAAATCGATTTTGTGAAGAGTCGCGGCCCGTTTCTTTCTCCCGGTTAGATATTAGCCTCGATCGCCTTACCAGTGGCATCGCCCCATTGCGGAGATCGTTCGTCCCGTGTGATTAA
>CAYYBI010000519.1:0-13990 GCA_964469835.1 uncultured Rhodospirillaceae bacterium | reverse complement strand
GTGAAAGCCGTCGGCATCCTTGGCCGGTGCGATCGCGTTGATCACCAGATCGGCGTTCAGATGGTCGGGCAGCGGCAATTGCACCAGGATGCCGTGCACCGCGGGATCGCGGTTCAGCTGGTCGATTAGGGCGAGCAGCGCCGTCTCCTCGGTTTCGGCGGGCAGGCTGTGCTCGAAACTCTGCATTCCCGCTTCGACGGTCTGTTTGCGCTTGTTGCGCACATAGACCTGGCTGGCGGGATCCTCGCCCACCAGGACGACGGCGAGGCCGGGCGTCAGCTCGTGCGCCGCATGGATTCTTTCGGCCGCGGCCGCCACGCGGGCGCGCAGCCCGGCGGCGAACGCCTTGCCGTCGATGATGTTCGACTCAGCCATTGTTCTCCTTGATCCAACGGTCGAGTCGGGCCGCGAGCATGGCGGGATCGCCCGCCACGTGGACGGTCTTGCGCCGGTCCTTGACGCCCGATGCCACGGTCATGACGGATTTCGGCAGTTTCCACTGTTTGGCGAGCAATTGCAGCAGTGCGGCATTGGCCTTGCCGCTCTCCGGGGCCGCAGTGACGCGGGCCTTGAGCGCGCCGGAGGCTTCGTCCGACTCGGTCGCAATGACGCCGTCAATTTTGTTGGCGCGGGCCTTCGGTGTCAGCCGTACCGCGACGGTGATGCCGTCGGCGACCGCCCGGACTGGCGATGGGGTCGGCGATGCGTTCACCGATGCGTTCTACCGGGGCCAATATTCGAACAGCAGCCGCTGCGCGAAATACAACAGCAGCAGCAGCACGATCGGCGACAGGTCGATTCCGCCCAAATTCGGCAATATCCGGCGGATCGGCCGCATTGCCGGTTCGGTAACCCGATACAGGAAATCGCCGACCAGGTAGACGAAGCGGTTTTGCGTGTTGATCACGTTGAAGGCGATCAGCCAGCTCAACACCACCTGAAGAATGATTATCCAGACGTAAAGATCGATCACTGTCGTGATCAACCACAAAATCGCGCTCATGGACTTGGACCTGTTCCCGGTTTTCTTCCGCCGGCAACCTAGCGGTAACCGGCAAAGGGTGGCAAGGGGCGTGTGCTCGCCGCGCTTGACAGCGGGCGCCAGTCTTCACATATTCCGCTCGCTCCCGGCGCATCCATCGGACGCCGGCGAGCAAAGTGATGGGGCCGTAGCTCAGATGGGAGAGCGTCGCGTTCGCAATGCGAAGGTCAGGAGTTCGATCCTCCTCGGCTCCACCACCACATTTTCCATTCTATATCAATAAATTATAGAGAATCTCTTGCGCCCGGGTTTCCGCGGGTTTGGCGCATAGTCGACGCCCATGTCATGGCCGAGAGACGCGGAAAGAGACGGTCATCGTGGCAATTTACGCAATCGTCTCTGTCGGCTGATTCCGGTGACCATAACTTAGCGGCTGTTGCGAGCCTGAAGGGCGGATTTATCGGTCGCTGAATCCGAGGACTCGGCGCTGCTCGGCCCACGCCAGGGGCAGGTGGACTCGCTTCAGGCGGACGGCTGTCAATTCGACCGGGTGTTGGCCGTTGAGAATCGCCTCGACGATGTCGGGCGCGAGAAAAGCCAGCGGTAGTATGTGGATGACGTCTCCCTGATGGACGCCGTGACGCTTGGCCAGGTCTCCAACCGATGCTGCGATCCCGGTTCGGAGGGCTTTGTCAGAGCAATTTCAATTACTTTTCCAAAACGTCAGAACTCGATTTTACGGCCATTGATATTCTTGGATATTTTCGGGTCTATCTGAGCGGTTCGATGGCCGCTCTAAGTATTCGGGATTTTGCTCTGACAATGCCGCCGCGTCCAATAGATGGCCGCTATCCGAAGCCAGAATTTCGATTCCGCGCTTTATGATGCTACCATGCTTCCCGATACGGTCGCAGGGCGACCGGGCCGGCGGATACACCTTCGCGGGAGGAACGATATGCCACGGACGCTGACGCAAGTCGAAATCGACTTCTACAACGAGCAGGGTTACCTCGTGCTGCACGACGTCGTGCCGCAGGAAATCCTCCGCGCGTCGATCGCCGAGACCGAGCGCCTGGTTGCCGTCTCCTCGACTCTTACCGGACCGATCTCGATGCTCGACCTCGACCCGAGCCACACGCCGGAAATGCCCCGGGTCCGCCGTATCAAGTCCCCACACGAGCACTCGGAATACTTCCGGGGGCTCGCCGCCGACCCGGCGATACTCGACCTGCTCGACCCGCTGATGCCGTCGGGCGTCCGCATCCATAACACCAAAGTCAACATGAAGTCGGCGGGCATGGGCGAGTCGATCAAATGGCACCAGGACTGGGCCTTCTACCCGCACACCAACGACGACGTGCTGGCGGTCGGCATCTACCTGGACGACTGCACGGAGGAGAACGGCCCGATGATGGTCATCCCCGGCAGCCACAAAGGGCCGACCCACAACCATCACGAAGGCCCGTATTTCTGCGGCGCAATGGATCTCGAAAAGTGTGACGTCGATTTATCCAAGGCGGCACCGCTGATGGGGCCGGCGGGCACGTTGACCATCCATCACGCCCGGCTGATTCACGGTTCGGCCTATAATCGGTCTTCGCGTTCGCGGCGCTTGCTTTTGTACGCGTATGCGGCGGTCGACGCCTGGCCGCTGCATGACCTCAAGGGCGGGCTCGAAACCTTCGACAGCCGGATCGTGCGCGGCCAGCCGACGCTTATCCCCCGCATGAAGGAGGTACCGGTACGAATACCGCTACCGACGCGTCCGGGCCTGATCAAAGGGTCGATCTACGACAACCAGAGCATTCTCGGGAACAAGTATTTCCAAGCGGCCGAGCAGGAGCAGCAGACACGCCAGCCGGCGCTGGCTTGAGGCGGAAGGCGTGGTCGGGTGCTGTCAGACAAACCTGACCCGGCCCGCGAAGGTGCGGTCTGAGGCGTTCAGCCCGCCAGCTGACGCCACTCGGCCGGAGCGGCAGATCGGTTCTGCTTGAAGAGCGTTGTCATATTAACGCCCCGACATATACAGACATCTGCGGTAGGCGTTGTCAGAGAAAAATCGATTGCCTTGCCCGAACGTCAGAGTCGTGATTCGCCGCGATTGTTTTCCAAGATTTTCCCGGATTGATCCGATCGGTTCGACGGCCACCTCAAGTTTTGAACACTTTGCGCTGACACTGCGGTGTGACGCTAATCGATATCGGCCACCTCCCAAGGCAATCGAGTTAACGTGACAGCGCTTGGATTTGACTTGATAATTCCAATGCGAGCGATCCTTTTACGCTAGGCATGAACCGATGAATAAAACGGAATACGGAAAAATGGTTCTCAGCGACAAAGACCGTGACGCCTTTCTTACCCTGCAAAGCGGGCATATTAGCGATGCGATGGAGGGCCTATCGCTGCCCCGGACCGTGCTTCACGGCTTTACCTATTTAGGTAAACCGGGTGGTAAAATGGTTGGTACTGCCTTTACGGTGCGCCAGGTACCGAAACACTCTACCGCTTCGCGCACGGACTCCTTGGTCAGCCATGCCAAGGTCTCAGGTGAGTTGGCCTCGGCGGGCGAGGTCGTCGTCATCGATGCGGGCGGGCGGATTGACACCGGCACTTGGGGCGAAAATCATTGTATGCGCGCAGGCGCCCGCGATGTGGCCGGCGCGGTGATCAATGGCGCGACGCGGGACGCGCACGAAATTTGCGCACTTGATTTTCCCGTTTTCTGTCAGGGCTTCTCGCCAATAAAAAGCCTGTGGGATCTGGAGACAGTCGGTCTAAGAGAACCAGTGAATATGTGCAACGTGCAAATCCGCCAGGGTGACATCGTCTTCGGCGACGAGACTGGTATCATCGTCGTGCCACCGGAACAAAAAGACGACATCCTCGAGCAAGCCATGCGTATCCATGACCAAGAAGCCGAATACGCAAAACAGTTCAGCTGCCGATAAGCTGAGGGGTATTGACACGTTAACTGCTGCAGTCGGTCGCAATGCGCCACATCTTGGATCAGATTGCGGCGCAGCTCCGCCGCCAGACGACAAACGTCTTGGCCCGAAACGTCTTGAAGATGCCGCGAGAGAGGAGATGGCGTTGGACATAGAAGGCGTTCTGGACGGCGGCGTGAATCGAAAGGAAGCGTTGGGCTGATCCAGCCGATTTAAACCGTTATTGTTTTCGCTCTCGTCGTCGAACAGGCAGGTGTGAATTTTCCGCCGATTGTTCGCCCGCAGCGCCGTCGCTGGACCAGGAAGTCGAGCCCTTCGCCCTCGTCATCGACCGTCCGCCATAGCCAGTATTTTCGATCGCGGATCTTGATGACCATCCCGTCGAGATGCCAGCGCGGGCTCGAGCGTGGACGGCTGCGTCGAAGATTGCCGGCGATCAGACGCCCGAACTTCAGAAACCAGCGCCGTACCGTCTCATTCGAAACGTCGATGCCACGCTCGGCCAGCAATTCTTCGACGTCGCGAAACGACAGTGTGAACCGGGCATGGAGCCACAACGCGTGCTGTATGATCAAAGGCGGAAAGCGATGTCGCTTGAAGGATATTGGGGTCATTCGGCGACGGTAGCGACACCTGCCCGACATCTAACGTGTCAATACCCAAAAACTCTTGTCAACAGGGAGCCGTCCACACATGACCCAAACCGGACATTCACAGCAATTCCTAAACGCTGTTCAGCGCGCATCGTCAACAACATCCGGGCGCATGTGATAATCGGCTTCGTTCCGGCCCCCAAGCTTGCGTGGGTCCGAACCCGGGCGGTCAGACGGGGACGGGAAGCGCAGGGCCAAAACGCAGGCGCCATCCGGTCCCGCTTGCAGTATCGGCGCGGCTTCACCCGGCTCCACATGGATCAGCGATTTCGGCGGCAATGTTTTGCCGCCCTGGTCCAACGATCCGGCACAGACAAGATAGAACTGGCATCCGGCGTTCGTATCGAGACCCTTCGCCGTCGCCTTTGCGCCGAGACGCAGGCCTTCAGCATAGACGCCGTCCGCTTCCGGTTCCATCAACGGTTCGCGCGCGATTTCTTCCGCCGGCAACGGTTCGCGCTCGATATCGAAGGAGCCGGCGATGTTGCGTCCGGCACGGCCGGGCATCAGTTGTTTTGAGCCAGGCATCGGAAAGTAACCGCCGCTGGCAACTGCGCGCAGAGTGAAGAAGCTGATGCCGTCGTCACGCCCGACGATGGGGCCATAGGGTGTGAACGCGTCGGCGTATTGGAAGGTTATCGGCCTGACCTCCTTCTTGCCCATGCGGCCGTCGCCGGCAACGATTACCTGAAACTGATCGATATCGTGGAAATGCGGTGCAACGCGCGGATTGGGATAGGGCCGTTCGACGAGGAAAGCCTGCGCCCCTTCGGCCATCGACCCCGGCGTACCGATATAACTCCGCCGCGCGCCGACGCCGCCTTCGCGCTGAACCTTCTTGTACTTTGCTTCGCTGGTTGCCACGGTCTGCATTTCGTATCCTCCTCCTATCGGTCGCGGTGACTGCTCCAGTTTTACTCAGCCGCTGCAGCGCCTTCGACTGCCTCGTAACGGTCGCGCTTAACGAAGTCCAGATTTTGGCCCTCGATCCGAATCAGCTTGGTCGCGCTGCTGCGGTGCGGAGAGTGGAATTGTCCGACATCGTACATGTAGGCGTCGCCGCGCTTCATCTCATACTGCTTGTTGAGCTTGACCTTGCCCGGCTTGCCGTCTTCTGGCCGCGAAACTAAGTCCCAATCGTTCATCACGGTCTTACCGTCGGCCTGGCCGTAGATCGCCCAGGATGGGCCGTGATCGTGCGGCGGGCTGTCTTTTGCACCGGTGTGGACATGAGCGAAGATGCAGAATTTGAGATCGGGGTCCTCATAGAGGCATTTGCGCGGATCGGTATTGTCCGAACCGAAATGCGTGGCGATGAATTCGTCATCCATCAGCACCTCTTTGAGAAGGTCGCGCACCTTCGCACGCCCGGGTGCGCCCGGCTCCGCTTTCAACAGGTCGTGGCATCTCTTGCCGAATTCCTCGATATCGATTCCCATTTGCAACTCTCCTAACCGCTTGTCGTTCCTACTCCAGAGGATACAGCAAAAATGCTGATCCAGTGAAATGGGACGAACTGGGGGTCGATGCCGTTGTTCGGCCATGTGAGTTGGAGCGGTTTTTTCTTGGGTGGCAACTGACTAATCCATTGTCGGCCAGGCGCCTTCAAGTGCTATCGTCGTTCGCTGCATCAATCGGCGATACCGTGTGTTGTCATAGGGGGTCGCGCGATGGATCGCCGCCTGATTGTCCCACACGACGACATCGTCGTTGCGCCATTTATGACTGTAAATGACTTTCTCGGCGCGTGCGGTCAAGTCATCCAGCAAGGCCCGGCTCTCCCCCTCATCCCAACCAACGATCGCCATCGCATGGACGCCGATGAGAAGTGATTTCCGGCCATTTCCCGGATTGGTGCGCACAAATTTATGCCGCGCGGTAATGAACCCTTTCGCCGCCGTCTCGTCATATTCGTAACCGGTCAGACCGCGCGAAAATCGGATGTCGTGATCGACCTCCAGTCCCTCGAGTTTTTCCTTCTCTTCCTTGGACAAGCTCTCATAGGCCAACCGCGTGGACGCGAACTCGGTATTGCCACCTTCCGGCGGCACCTCACGCGCGGTCAATATGGAACACAAGGACGAGCCCGCCTTGAACGAACTATCCATATGCCAAAGCATATTGCCTTTCTGATAATGCATACGCTCGTCATTCGGCGGGATGATCTCGCCGGTTTCGATATCTAGGTTGGACTGACGCGAAAAAGGTGTGCCGGCGGCCGGATTGGCGCCGCGGCCGACCTCGGGGCTCCCGAAATAGCGGCTGAAGGCGACCTGCGTGTCATCGTCCATCGGCTGGTCATGGAACACCAGGACGGAGTAGGTGTCGAACGCGTCCCGGATTTCCCTAAAGACCTCCGGCGCGATTGGCTTGGTTATGTCCACGCCGTCTATCTCGGCACAAAACTCCGGTGTCAACGCTGTCACGTCGAGCGGCATGATCGACCCTCCCTATCCATCCGGTCACTCTACTCGAAAATCCGGCGAAGGACAGATTGCTATCCCATAGGTATCGCCAAGCCCCGATTCTGCCTTCGCCGACTGAAATGCGAGGTGACCAGTTCGATTTAAGTGGCCAATGTCCGTTTTAGGCTAGGTCTAGAAGTCGCGGCGCTCCTGATCGATGTCCGATCCTCAACCAATAACAGACATCCGGGCGGCGATGTCCGCTATTGCGGCATGTATGTCCGATCTTGACGGTAAAGCGGAATCCGTTCGGATACCTTTTCACTTCCGCAAATGACCCATAGCGGACATTCTCGGCGTCGATAAGACGAGCGTCGCTTTCCAGAGCGGCGAATTCCAAAGTGATTTTGGGTCGGACCCCCGATGTCTGGTATCCCGATGTCTGGTATAATGCCGTATCGGCGATGCGCGCCGATGCTCGCCGGTCGATATCCGAACGATCTCACCCAACCTGCCGACGGCAACGGGAGCTATTAATGAAGTTTGGAACTTTTTTGCTGCTGCAGTCGCCATCCGCGAAAAGCTCTGAGGAAATCTTCGCGCGCGGAACCGAAATTGCCCAGGTTGCCGATAAGCTCGGCTTTGAGAGCATCTGGTGCGCCGAGCACCATTTTTCGACATACGGATATCTCTCGCGCCCGCTCATGATGGCATTGCATCTGGCGAGCAGGACCGAGCGCATTCGGGTCGGCTCCGCCGTGGTCGTACTGCCGCTGCATCATCCTCTCATCGTCGCGGAAGAAATCGCGACAGCCGACCTGCTCAGCGGCGGACGTCTCGATGTGGGGCTCGGACGCGGCTATCAGCCTTATGAATTCCGGCGACTCGGCCTTTCGCTCGACGACAGCCGCGAGCGCTTCGAGGAAGGCGTCGACATCCTGCTTCGGGCGTTTTCTGGCAAGCCCTTCAGCTACGACGGAAAGCATTACCAATTCGACGAGACCAGCGTGTTTCCGGTCCCGGTGCAGAAGCCGCACCCGCCCATCTGGGTCGTCGGCCAAAGCCAGGAATCGATCGTCGCTACGGCCCGCCGCGGGTTTAACTTGGTCTCGGGTGGCTTCGGCGTCCCGCTCGAGCGCCTGCGCGACTTCCGCAAGGTTTTCGACGAAACCATTACCGACCCCGTCGCGAAATCGAAAATCTGGGTCAGCACCCAGCGTCCGGTATACGTAACGCGCGATGAGTCCGAGGTGGCCGCCATTGTCGAGCAGGCGCGCTGGAACATGCGGGTGACCCTGAGCCTGCGCCAAGGGCGGGAGCGGGTCGAGAAAGGCCATGCGGTGGCGGTACCCTATGAGAACGAGCCTAGCATGCAGGACCTGCTCGATCGCTATTTCGTCATCGGCACGCCAGAGCGCTGCATCGCTAAGCTCGAGGAACTGCGCGACGCGATGCAGTTGAATCACTTCAATGCCAGCTTCTGGTTCGGCGACCTCACACAGGAGCAAGTCCTGGGATCGATGAAGTTGTTTGCAGAGGAAGTCATGCCGGCCTTCGACTGACAGGGCCGGGTAGCTGCCTATCTAAGGCTGCGTGTGTTCGATTTACCCATAATCAGCGCTGGCTATGAGCCGAAGTTCCGGCAAATTCTTCGCGACGATTTTGCAATGGACAAGAAGATAGGGCGATTCGTTGCTGGCAGGTACTGGCGCGAGATGGCTCCCAAACAAAAAAGAACATACCAGAAGCTCTTCAGCGAGTGGGTACTCAAGACGGCGTTGTCAGGTTAATCAGTGCGGCTTTAAAGAAGCGGCTTGCCGGGCTTTTCATGCTGGCATTTGGCGCCACTCAGCCAGGGCGACAGAGCGGTGTTCCTAGAAAATGTCTCGACGGTTTTGATGGCGCTCCTGGTTGAAATGATTGTGGATTGAGGCATGGACGGCGGCGAATTTCTGCAGGTTCTTTACGTCCCTGAACTTTGCCATCGCTCTTTCTCGTCGCCGGAACGGCTGGTGTGAATTTTCGGATCGATTGTTGAGCCACTGACCGCATAACTGACGATTCGCGACTCCAATGACCTTCATCGCAGCACCATATGAGCGAAGCCGGTCCGTTACGATTGCCTTCGGCCGGCCGTAGCGTTTCATCGCCCGTTTCAGAAACGTCAGCGCAACCCTGCGATCCCGGTGTTTCTTGGCGAAAACCTCGAACACTTCGCCTTCGTGATCAACCGCGCGCCAGAGATAATGCGTCTCGCCATTGATCCGCACGAATACCTCGTCCAAGTGCCATTGCCAGCGCGAGTACGATCGCCGATGAATGCGCCGCCTGCGGATCTCCGCGGCGAACATTGGTCCAAATCGGTTCCACCAAAAACGCACAGTTCCGTAGCAGATATCGATACCACGCTCGAACAGCAGACCTTCGACTTGCCGCAGCGACAGCGGATAACGGACATACATCATCACCGTGAGGCGGATCACCTCGGACGAGCTGTTGAAATAGCGGAACGGATTTTTCATCCGCCAAGGCTACGGATCGACCTTGCCCCGTTCAAGCCGAGTTGGTCTGACAGTGCCGATTAGAGGCTTCGTTCGGCGATGGCGGCAAATTCCTGCTGCCCGATGTCACGGAAGCTGGCCTCTACTCCGGTTTCGCCGTTGCTATTTCACCCACCGCCCCCGATTCGACGACATGATCGAACTCATCCCCCGCATAGCCGAGAACTTCCTTCAGGATTTCAATCGTGTGTTCGCCGAGTAGTGGTGAGCGCTTGACGTCGGCGGGGCTGTCGGAAAGTTTGACCGGGCAACCGACCGTGAGATACGGCCCGCGCTCCGGGTGATCGACTTCTACGATCGTGCCGGTCTCGCGCAGCGACGGTTCCTCGGCCAATTCCTTCATCGACAGGATCGGACCGCACGGGATATCGAGCGGATTGCAGGCATCCATGACTTCGAACTTGTTCTTGGTCTTGGTCCATTCCTCGATGCGGTCGAATATCTTCGGGATCTTATCGAGGCGGGCATCCGGTTTGGCATACGCCGGATCGTCCTTCCAGTCGGGTTGACCGATCAGATCGCAGATATTGCCCCAGACCGCGGCCTGGGTGATGAAGTAGACATAGGCGTTCGGATCTGTTTCCCAGCCCTTGCACTTGAGGATCCAGCCTGGTTGACCCCCGCCGGAGTCGTTGCCGGCGCGCGGCGTCGCATCGCCAAACTCGATGCCTTGGCCGTGTTGGCTGTATTCGGTGAGCGGGCCGCTCTCGAGGCGCTGCTGGTCGCGCAGCTTGACGCGGCAGAGATTCAGGACGCCGTCCTGCATGGCGGCGAGGACTTTCTGGCCCCGGCCACTATGTTCGCGTTGAAACAGGGCGGATACGATGCCCAGTGCGAGGTGCAGTCCAGTGCCGCTGTCGCCAATCTGCGCGCCGGTGACCGTGGGCGGGCCATCGAGGAAACCCGTGGTCGAGGCTGAACCGCCGGTGCATTGCGCCACATTTTCGTAAACTTTGCAGTCCTCATACGGGCCAGGGCCAAATCCCTTGACCGACGCCAGGATCATGCGTGGGTTGAGTTCCTGAATTCGATCCCAGCTGAATCCCATGCGATCCAAAGCGCCTGGTGCGAAGTTTTCGACCATGACGTCGCAAGCCTTAATCAGCCTTTCAAGGACCGCTTTGCCGGTCTCGTTCTTGGTATTGAGCTCGATGGAGCGTTTGTTGTGATTGAGCATTGTGAAGTAGAGGGAATCGGCACCCGGAACGTCGACAAGCTGCTTACGCGTTGCATCGCCGACTCCGGGACGTTCGACCTTGATCACGTCTGCACCGAGCCAGGCAAGAAGTTGAGTGCATGTCGGGCCCGACTGCACATGGGTGAAATCAAGTATCTTTACGCCTTCAAGCGCCTTACCCATCGGGATCTCCTTATTCTTACGCACCGCAGGGCAGTTGAATGCAAT
This sequence comes from uncultured Rhodospirillaceae bacterium, assembly GCA_964469835.1. Lineage (GTDB taxonomy): Bacteria > Pseudomonadota > Alphaproteobacteria > UBA8366 > UBA8366 > JAOTYV01. The sequence goes on along the minus strand of CAYYBI010000519.1, from coordinate 3,039 downwards.
TGCCCCGCTTCATCAGGTGCGCGCTATTTGTACATGGTCTGACGTTTGGTACCCGGCGCGTATTCGTTCGGGTCGATCCAGACGTTGACGACGGCACATTTGCCGGTCTTGGCGATCGCTTCGCGGGCGCGCTGAAGCGCCGGCTGAAGCTGGTCGGCGTCGCGGACTTCTTCGCCGTAGCCGCCGATCATTTCGCCGAATTTCGAGAATTCAACGTCGCCAAGCTTGTTGCCGATGTCGCCACGATTGGGGCCGTATTTGGCGAGTTGGCCATAGCGAATCTGGTTCATCGCAGAGTTATTGCCGATGACCGCCAGATACGGCGCGCCAAAGCGTTGTGCGGTCTCCATGTCGAACGCCGTCATTCCGAAGGAGCCGTCGCCATAGAGGCACAAGACCTCTTTTCCCGGATGTGCGAGTTTGGCGGCCATAGAGAAGCCCGTTCCGACACCGAGCGACCCGAGAGCGCCCGGGTCCATCCACTGTCCCGGATTGCGCGGCCGAACGGCTTGCGCCGAGATTGTCACAACATCACCGCCATCACCGATGTAGATGGTGTCTTCGCCAAGGAATTCGTTGATTTCCCAGGCGAGGCGATAGGGATGGATCGGACTGCTGTTCGACTTGAACAAGGGCATCAGTTTGTCGAGTTTGGTCGCTTCGATTTTGCGAAGCGCGGTCATCCACTGCTGCCGTTTTTTGCGGGCGCTCTGATCGATGCGCCCGGTTGCGGCCTCGGCAACGGCGGTCAGGATCGCGCCCGGATCGCCGACAAGGCCGAGACTGATGTCGCGGTTCTTTCCCGTCGTGCGGTAATCCTGGTCGATCTGGACGAGCGTCGCGGCCTTGGAAATACGTTTGCCGTAGCCCATGCGGAAGTCAAACGGCGTGCCGACGATGAGTATCACGTCGGCTTCCTTGAAAGCATCGGACCGCGTGCGGTCGAAATGGTGCGGGTCGTCCTGCGGAAGCATCCCGCGGCTGGCACCGTTCATATACGCCGGGATGTCCAACGCGCGAATGAATGCGATCGCGTCGTTATGGCTTTGCGAGGCCCAAACCTGCTGACCGAAAAGCACCGCAGGGCGTTCGGATTTCGTCAGGATATCAGCGAGCCGCTCGATGTCCGCCGGATCGCCGATTGATTTGGTCGACGCGCGATAATGACCGGCCTCCGGGATGACCGCTTGTTCGATCGGGATCTCGGCGTCGAGAATGTCGCGCGGGATCTCAAGATAGGACGGCCCATACGCGCCGGCGAAACACTCGCGTGCCGCCATCGAGATCATGTCGGCGACACGGTTGGTGGAGAAGACGCCCGACGCGAACTTGGTAATCGGCGTCATCATGTTGACGTGCGGCAGATCCTGCAAGGAGCCCTGCTTGTGTTGGGTGAGCGAGCTTTGGCCGCCGATATGCAGGATCGGGCTTTCGGAGCGGAACGCGGTGGCGATGCCGGTGACCGCATTGGTGCAGCCCGGTCCCGCGGTCGTCACGACACAACCGAGTTTGCCCGTCTGGCGGGCGTAACCGTCGGCCGCGTGTGCCGCGGTTTGCTCGTGACGGACGTCGATGATCCGGATTCCCTCGTCGATGCAGCCATCGTAGATGTCGATGATATGTCCGCCGCACAGCGTGAAAACCGTGTCGACCCCCTCGGCTTTCAGGGCCTTGGCGACAAGGCCGCCACCCGAGATCGTGGATCCGTCTTTGGTTTTTTGCGCCAGCGTATCATGTGCGGTTGTGGACGCGGCGGTCGCGGCTGTCGCCATTGTTCAAACCCTCCTTGCGTGGTCAAATTTGTGCGGTCGCCGGAAATTTGCTCCGACCCGGGGCTGGTTTCTTCCGTTTTCCGTAATGCCTCAGATGTAATGTCCTCTCATCGCGAAAAAGGGCGACGTAAGGGGTAGGCTCATTCAAGATAGTGGGCGTTCTTGTCGACATGCGCAGCGAGCCCGAGCGTGTGCTCCCGTACCAGCCGTTCCGCAAGGTCGGCGTCGCGTTGCTCCAGCGCTTCAATGATGTTCATGTGATCGATGATGGACCGGCTCGCGCGGTCGTTTTCGGAGATCGTCCGCATGCGGATCCACCGCATATGGACGAGCAGGTTCTCCGCCATCTGATTAAGCAGATCGCAATTGCTCATGTTCAGGATAGCTTGGTGGAATCGAATGTTGGATTCCGAGTATTCGTCGATCTCGGCCTGCACCCGGTCGTCATCGAAGGTCGCGAACATGTTGCGCAGCGTGGCGATTTCCTGGTCCGTCGCGTGCAGTGTGATCAAGCGTGCGGCCATGCTTTCCAGCGCGGCCCATACGGTGATCATCTCGAGGATTGACTGCTTGGTCTTGCGGATGACGAAGGCGCCCCGGCGCGGGATGACCTTGACGAACCCTTCCTGCTCCAATCGGGTGATGGCTTCGCGCACGGGCGTCCGGCTTACGCCAAACTCCTCGGACAGCTGGCGTTCGTCGAGGCGGGGTTCCTCGGTCTGGGCGTAGATGTTCATAGAGGTGATGGCCTTTTTCAGACCGTCATAGACCTTGTCCTTGAGGACGAAATTCACATCGATTGGTTGGATGACCAGCTTTGCTGTCGCCATGGCTTGTCCCAGATTTCCGTATGGCTTGCGCCGTCCCCGCTCTATTAACGCTGACGGCCGTCAAAATCAAATCTGGTATTTTGTATACCATATACGGAATTTAACACAAGATCATTTTGCGCCGCAGCCTGTGTATTCGGGCCGGTCCCCGTGTGACGCCATTGATGGATCATCTCCCTCCGTTGGCGACCGGCCTCGCCCTGTCGGCTTTGCTATCGACCGGCTTGACCGTCCTTTCGTCGCCGGAAAATTCTGATCATCGGCAAGACGAACAGGATAATGGCCGTGACTATGATTGTCGCGGAGATGGGACGCTCAAAAAATATCGCGAAGGATCCATGCGACATGATCAGGGATTGGCGCACCGAGGATTCGGCGAGCGGCCCTAAAACGATAGCGAGCACCGCCGGCGCCAAGGGGTAGTCGAGCTTTCGCAT
>CAYYBI010000518.1:0-3862 GCA_964469835.1 uncultured Rhodospirillaceae bacterium | reverse complement strand
TCCCTTGGGATGTCGCCAACTTTCTTTCGCAGTTGCGTTCCTGCGAAAGAAAGTTGGCGACATCCCAAGGGACCTATCCCTGCGCCTACTGCTTATCGAATTGCATCGACTGCGTGGAGAGATGGACCAGATTGAGTCCGTCTATTCGGAAATTTTCGAAATTGAACCGAAAAACCTCTCGTATCGTATCGATTTGGCCAGGTTCCTGATTTCAAGCTCCCGTCGCCAAGATGCCGAAAAGGTGCTGCAAGACGGAATTGCCGTTGCCGCGGATCCGCAAAAGGCGCGAATGACTCTGCTAGATTTTTACGCAAACCAATTGGCAAGTGACGATGCGGAACGGGCCATTAAGGCCATGATCGCAGAAACACCGGAAGACACGGAGCTTCAATTCGGCCTTGTGCAAATGTATCTGAAACATCGGCACCTTGACCGCGCCGAGGCTGTGCTCGTTGAATTGTCTGAGAAGACCGCGTCGAAGCCCGATGCGATCCGGGCGCGCAGCGGGCTCGCGCAGCTGCGGCTTGCCGAGGGTAAGGTTGACAGTGCGTGGTCGCTGGTCCGTCAGATTCTAGAGGAAGATCCGCACAATGGACGTACTTTGGCGATGCGCGCGCAGCTGTTGCTGCGCGATGGCAAGAACGCGGATGCGATTGCGGATTTGCGGCGGGTGTTGCGGGATGAGCCGACGAATGTGGTCGCGCTCGACCTGATCGCGCGAGCCCATCTGCAATCGGGTGAGATTGAGCTCGCGATCGATAATCTGCAGCAACTCCTTGCGGTTCAACCGGCAAACGATGTGGCGCGTAGGCGGCTGATCCAATTGCACGCGAGGCGGCGCAACTATGAAAAGGCGCTGACACTGGTGGAACAGGCGTTGGCCCGGCTCCCGCATTCCGAAGATTATTTGCTGTTCAAGGTCAATGTCTTGGCGGCAAAAGGGGATCTGCGGCGGGCGCTGGAAACAGCGAATCTGTTGCGCGATATCGCGAAGGATAAGGCCGTGGCCCGCACCGCGATCGGTCGGGTGTATCAAGCGGGTGGACGCCATCTTGATGCTGTCAGGGCCTTCACCCAGGCGCTGGCGACGGCGCCCGGTACAAGCGAACCGATGACGGGTTTGACGCGTTCGTATCTCGCGTTGCGCCGTGCGCAAGATGCGATCGACTACCTCAAGGGGGTCGTTGCCGAAAATCCTGAGAATGTTGTCGCTCATAACCTTCTTGGTGAGGTTTACGCCTTTGAAAAGATCGCCGGAAAGGCGGAATCTTCGTTCCAAAAGGCGAAATCTATTCAACGCAATTGGCCGCGGCCCTACCTCAATTTGAGCAGCCTCAAGCTTTCACAGAACAAGCCGGGCGAAGCGATCAGCTTGATCAAGCAGGGGCTTGAGCACGCACCCAAGAACATCTCGCTAACCCTGGGGCTGGCGGCTGCACAGCAGGCGGCGAATGATTTCGACGGTGCCTTACAGACCTATGAGGCATTGTTTCAGAAAAATCCGAAACTCGACGCAGTCGCTAACAATATCGCCGCATTGCTTGCCGACCAAAAGTATCAAGACCCGGCAAAATTGGATCGGGCACTTGAACTGGCGCAGCGGTTCCAAGACTCCGACAACCCGCTCTACCTGGATACGTTGGGCTGGGTCCAATACCGGAAAGGCAACTACAGCCTTGCGGTGGTATTTCTGAAACGCGCAGTCGACGGATTGCCAACGCACGCGCATATCAATTTCCATTTGGGGATGGCGCTCTATAAGAGTGGCCAGAAGGAAGAAGCCCGGCGGTACATCAAGGCGGCGGTCGATGGCGCGCCAACCTTCCCGGAAATCGAAGAGGCGCGAAAACTGCTCGCGACGCTCTAATAGGGATGCCAAGGCGCAGCGGTTCTCCCGTGTGGACCTGATGTGGACACTAGAAGGTATCGGATCACGGGCGTTCCTTAAACTGACGCCCGCCTGCCACGCCCAGTACGCTGCCCAGGGCATTTGCCAAGACGTCGAGTAGGGTGCCGTCCCGTCCCGGGATGTAGATTTGCGCGATCTCGATGGCGCCGCCCAAGACGGTCAAACCACCGATCAGAACGGCGGTCATGGATCGATTGGGGTATCCGATCGAACCCACTATGCCCAGTATCGCATAAGCGAGAATATGAACGAGCTTGTCGCTTAACCGGAGCGGCAGGATCGCCGGTTGGGGATTCAAGGATCCCATGACGACGATAATTATGCCCACGGCGAAACAAATGCGCGCGAGGGTGCGAATGCGAATGCCGAATATCACGCTGCAGGGGTCCGCGTCGCCATCGTGCCGGTCCCAAATCGACCGCGACGGCGGTCTTAATTTTCAAGAATGTATATTAAAAAATATCTATAAGTATCTAATAAACAGCTGAAATGGAGGTCCGGGCCGGAATCGAACCGGCATAAAAGGATTTGCAGTCCTCTGCATAACCACTCTGCCACCGGACCTTATTGTCTATTCCATCCGGTGATATACGGGGGGTGTCCGCAGTGGTCAAGCGAGCACTATTGGAACGTTGCTCCGTTGTTTTTAACGGATTTGGAGGATATAAATCGGTGAGGCGAAGCGAGGGACGGACTTGGAAAGCGGGTCCAGACGATTTCGTTTTGGGGGGTAGCAGGTTATCGCCATGGATTATGCGGCCGCGCGGCGCAATATGGTCGAGTGTCAACTTCGGACAAACCGGGTGACGGATGCGTCCATTCTTGCGGCGATGGGGTCCATTCCGCGCGAGCAGTTCGTACCGGCCGAGGTGGCGGAAATTGCTTACGTCGACGAAGACTTACCGGTCGGGCAGCATCGTCATCTTATGGAACCGATGGTATTGGGGCGGTTGTTGCAAGCGGCCGGGCCTACCGTCACGGAAGTGGCACTCTGTGTCGGCGGTGGGACGGGGTATTCCGCCGCGGTTTTGTCCTTGATGACGCGCGCCGTATTTTCACTCGATTGCGAGTCGGCGATGACTGCCATCGCGACCGAAAAATTTACGCAATTGGGATATGACAATGCGGTAGCCGTAGAGGGTGACTTGTCGCGTGGCTGGCCGGATGAGGCGCCATACGACCTCGTGTTGTTTGACGGTGCGATCGCCGAAATACCCCAATCGATATACGATCAACTTGCTGAAAATGGGCGTCTAATGGCCGTTTTCTCGACGGACGGGAGGCCTGGGCGCGCGACGCTGATGCAAAAGCGTAATGGAAACATATCGCACCGGGATCTCTTCAACGCCAATATACCGGGGCTACCGGAGTTTGAAAAAATGGCAAGTTTTGTGTTTTAGATTTGTTGGGCGGCCATATTTTGTGGTTTAGTGGGATTTGTACGACTGCGGGTGGGCGGGCGGTTTTGTTCTCCGCGTCTGGTGGTTAATGTTACTCCTTGGCGTTGACAGTGCGTGACGGAAGCGAAACAGGCTCGGTGCAAAAATAAAAAATGCGAGTACAAGTTTAATGGTGGGAAAACCGTTCGAAATGTATATGCAGAAGAAACGGTGTAGCCAAAGACAGCAGCCGCTTTCGACACATCTGTTCCATCGTTTGGGAGCCGTGGTTCTGGCGTGCGGGGCGGTCGCGTTGGGGCAACCGGCCAAGGGCGAGAGTTTAGCGGAAGCCGTCATCATGGCGTATCAGAGCAATCCGACCTTGCAGGCGCAGCGTGCGAGCTTGCGTGCGGTGGATGAAGGCGTTCCGCAGGCGCGTTCCGGCTGGCGGCCCAATGTCGAAGTTGTCGGAGATGCGGGATACCAGTACCTAAATTTTGATCCCGGCGCAGAAAATGACCGCGATGTGTATGAGGCTAATTTGCGGATTACACAAAACCTGTTTTCCGGGTTT
>CAYYBI010000517.1:0-8175 GCA_964469835.1 uncultured Rhodospirillaceae bacterium | reverse complement strand
ATGGTGGGCGCGACAGGGATTGAACCTGTGACCCCCGCCGTGTGAAGGCGGTGCTCTCCCGCTGAGCTACGCGCCCGATCCGAAGACGGGATGGGAGATTTACGCGCCGCTCCCGATAGTGTCAAGGCTGGCTCCGCGCGCCGCGACCGGTGTCACCGTCGCGCATGTTGACTTGACGCGCCGGGCCGCCGCAGCATGGTGTCCGATGTGCGGCGGGGCGCATTTCGGGGCGGGAGAAGCACACACATGGCCGAAATTCAGCATCGCGGCGGGTCGCTCGCCTACGACGTCATCGACCTGACGCCGCCTTGGATCGAGGCGCCGGAAACCATCCTGTTCCATCATGGCGTCGGCGCCAGCATGGGATGCTGGGCCGGTTGGATCCCGGAGTTGGCGGGGCGCTACCGGCTGGTGCGGTTCGACATGCGGGGCCATGGGGCGTCGCCGGTGCCGGTGGATTTCGTCTGGTCGCTCGACGGCATGGTGGCCGATCTGCTCGCCGTGGCGGATGTCGCCGGCGCGGCGCGCTTCCACCTCGTCGGGGAATCGATCGGTGGCACGGTGGCGCTGGCCTGCGCGGCGCGCAATGGCGGGCGTTTGCAGAGCCTTATTGTTTGCAACGGTGCGCATTTCGGCGGCTCGATCCGCAACGTGGAGTCCTGGCGCGGCATCGTCGAGCGCGACGGCATGGCCGGCTGGTCCGCCCATATGATGGAGCAGCGTTTTTTTGACGGCGGGTTGAGCGAGGCGCGCGCCGCCTGGTTCGAGGCCCAGCAGGCCGCCGCGGAGCCGACTGCGATTTTGGATGCGTTGGCGGTGCTGACCGAGGTGGATCTGGGGCCGGCGCTGGCGGAGATCGCGACACCAACCCTGATCCTGCACCCGGATTCGAGCCCGTTCATTCCCGTCGAGGTCATGGCGGATCTGCATCGGCGGATCGCCGGTGCGCGGCTTCGGGTGTTCCCTCATGTGCGCCACGGCTTGCCGTTTTCCCATGATGTGGAATGCGCTGCGGCGGTGCGTAATTTTCTGGCGACGCTGTAGCGGTTCCGCTTATCCGAGGTCGGCGATCGCCGCGGGCAGGGCTTCGAAACGATCGATCAGCCGGTCCGCGCCCAGTTCCGCATGCGGGATCCGCGAATAGCCGTAGGTCACCGCGATCGACCGCACGCCCGCGGCCACCGCGCAGCCGATATCGTTCGGGCTGTCGCCGATCATGATCGCCTGGTCGCGGCCGATTCCAAGCAAGTCGAGTACGCCTTCCAAATGGCCGGGGTCGGGTTTTCGGACCGGGAAGCTGTCGCCGCCGGCGACGACGCTGAAATGGTGCGTCATGCCGATTCCCTCGAGGATCTTTATCGTAGGCGCATACGGTTTGTTGGTGCAGATTGCCATCATATGGCCATCCGCGCCGAGCCGCTCCAGGGTCTCCGCCACGCCCTCATAGACCGGCGTGTCCGTGATCGGCGCGGCGTCGTAGATCGCCATGAAGCGTTTCACGTATTCGTCCAGATTACCGGGAACGCCGCCGCTGGCGCGGAGGCCCCGCTCGACCAGCTTGGCGACGCCATTGCCGATCATGTCCTCGACCTGGGCCTGGGTCAGCGGGCCGCGGTCGTCCTCGGCCAGCATGGCGTTCAGGCAGCTGGCGAGTTCCGGTGCGCTCTCGATCAGCGTCCCGTCGAAATCGAAGATCAGGGCGGGAAGCGGTAAACTCGGCATAACATCCTGAATATTGGTGTTTAATTTGTCGGGGAGGCGGCCACATCCACCGCTTGGACTAGCCCTTCTTGTATCCAACACGCGCGCAGGAACCAAGTAAAAATAGAACACGGATAGGAGCGTAGTCCTCACGGATCATAAGCTTATTTTTAGAATTTGCGGTTACGAACATGTTGAAAGACTTCGAAACAATAAGTGACTTGGCGCGTCCTTTACCCTATGACAATTTCGCACCCTGGGTTGTCCAAACCGGGAATGTACCGGGAACCACGCACGATATGAGTACCGCGGAAACCGCCGCCGTCATCCTTGCCGCCGGAATGGGCACACGCATGAAATCTGCGTTGCCCAAAGTGCTGCACAGGATCGCCGGCCGCCCGATGGTGGGCCATGTGCTCGATTCGCTCCGGTCGCTGGATGTCCAACGGACGGTCGTCGTCGTCGGGCCGGATATGGACGGCGTGATCGACGCGGTCGCACCCAATCCGACCGCGGTGCAGTGGGACCGGCTGGGCACCGCCGATGCGGTGCGCCGGGCCAAATGCGCGCTCGCCGGTTTCGATGTGGGCACCGCGCTCGTCCTGTACGGCGATACCCCGCTGATTCGGCCGGAAACGCTGATACGCATGCTGGCCGCGCGTAAGGATAACGCGTCGGTCGTGGTGCTCGGATTCCGGCCGCCGGACCCTGCCGGCTATGGCCGGCTGATCCTGGATGAGGCCGGCGGGCTGGACGCCATCGTGGAGGATCGCGACGCCACCCCGGAACAACGGGCGATCGGTCTTTGCAATTCCGGCGTCATGGCGATGGATGCGTCCCGCATGTTCGAATTCCTCGACCAGATTGGCAACAATAACGCCAAAGGTGAATTCTACCTCACCGATATCGTCGCGATCGCGCGCAAGCACGGACAGACCTGCGCGGTCATCGAGGCGCCCGCGGAAGAGCTGATGGGTGTGGACAGCCGAGCCGGCTTGGCCCGGGCGGAAGCAGTCTGGCAGCGCCGTCGCCGGGACGAGGCCATGGAGGCCGGCGTGACGCTGCTCGATCCGGACTCGGTCTGGTTCAGCCACGACACGGTGCTCGCATGCGATGTTACGATTGGCGCCAATGTCGTCTTCGGGCCGGGCGTGACTGTCGAAAGCGGTGCGGAAATCAAACCGTTTTCCCACCTCGAGGGGGCCCATGTCGGCCAAGACGCGATCATCGGCCCGTTTGCGCGGCTGCGGCCGGGCGCTGAAATCGGGCAGGAGGCCCATGTCGGCAATTTCGTCGAGGTAAAGAACTCTCGGCTCGCCGCCGGCGTGAAAGCGAACCACCTGTCCTATATCGGCGATGCCGAGATCGGGGAGGGCACGAATGTGGGTGCCGGCACCATTACCTGCAATTACGACGGCTATGCAAAGCACCGCACGGTGATCGGCAAATCGGTCTTCATCGGATCCAACACCGCGCTGGTCGCGCCGGTGACCGTCGGCGATGGGGCAATCGTCGCGGCCGGTAGCACTGTTGTGCGGGATGTCGAGGGCGACGCTCTGACGATCGCCCGGGGCGAACAGGTGGACAAGCCGGGCCGGGCCCGCTCGATTCGGAAAAAGCTGTCGGAGGCGACGCCGAAGCGGCTACCGGAGAAATCGAAACGACGCAAGGTGCGCTCCTGAATGTGCGGAATTATTGGAATCGTTGGCAAGAACCCGGTTGCGCCGCTGCTGATCGACGGTCTGAAGCGGTTGGAATACCGCGGGTATGATTCCGCGGGTATCGCGACTCTGGTGAACGGCCGGATCGACCGCCGGCGCGCGGAAGGCAAGCTGGTCAATCTGGTGTCCCTGATCGAGCGCGAACCGGTCGACGGCACGATCGGCATCGGCCATACGCGATGGGCGACCCATGGCCTACCGAACGAGACCAACGCCCATCCGCATGCGACCGACCGTGTCGCGGTGGTTCACAACGGCATCATCGAGAATTTTCACGCGCTGCGCGATGATCTCTCGGCGCGGGGCAACCAGTTCGAAACCGAGACCGATACGGAGGTCGTGGTTCATCTGGTGACCCGCTATCTCGACGATGGATGCACTCCGAAGGAAGCGGTCGCGGCCACGATGCGCGAGCTCGAAGGCGCCTTTGCGCTGGTGCTGATTTTCCGCGGCGAGCACGATCTGATGATCGGCGTGCGGCAGGGCAGCCCACTTGCCGTTGGATTTGGCGATGGCGAGATGTATTTCGGGTCCGATGCGCTTGCACTAGCGCCGTTGACCCAGCGCATCTGCTATCTCGAGGAAGGCGATTGGGCGGTGGTCACCGGCGATGGCGCGTCGATCTTTGACTGGACCGGCCGCGCGGTGGACCGGCCGGTGGTGCAGACCGTCGTGTCCGGTGCGTTGATCGGCAAGGGCAACTACCGCCATTTCATGCAGAAGGAAATCTTCGAGCAGCCAGCGGTGATTGGTGACACGCTGCATTCGATGCTGAACCCCGTCGAGCGCAGCATTACCCTGCCGCCGCTGCCGATCGATTTGTCGGCTGTGTCGCGGGTTTCGATCAGCGCCTGCGGCACCGCCTATTATGCGGGTTTGGTCGGCAAGTACTGGATCGAAAAATTTGCGCGTCTGCCGGTCGAGGTCGATGTGGCGTCGGAATTCCGCTACCGCAATCTGCCGATGGAACCGAACGGGCTGTCGATCTTCATCAGCCAGTCGGGCGAGACCATGGATACGCTGTCGGCGCTGCGCTACGCCGCCTCGCAGGACCAGCATGTCGTGTCGGTGGTAAATGTCCCTGAATCGACGATTGCCCGAGAATCCGATGGCGTCCTGCCGACGCTTGCCGGTCCGGAGATCGGTGTCGCGTCGACCAAGGCCTTCACGACGCAGCTTACCGTGCTCGCCGCCTTTGCCATAGCGTTTGGCAGGGCGCGCGGCACGATCGACCAGGCCGAGGGCGCCGCGCTGTGTGCCGCCTTGTCGGAAGTGCCGAGCCGGACCGCTGAAGTCTTGAGCGACGCGGATGCGATTGCGTCGATTGCGGAGGAACTCGTCGAGGCGCGGGATGTGCTCTATCTCGGGCGCGGCACCAGCTATCCGATCGCGCTGGAAGGGGCGCTCAAACTCAAGGAAATTTCCTACATTCACGCCGAAGGCTATGCCGCCGGTGAGATGAAGCACGGCCCGATCGCCCTGATCGACGAAGCCGTGCCGGTCGTCGTCATCGCACCGGGCAACGACCCGCTGTTCGACAAGACCGCGTCGAACGTGCAGGAGGTGATCGCCCGCGGCGGCCGGGTGATTTTCATCTCCGACAAGAAAGGCATCGCCCGGCTGGAACGCCAGGCCGAACCGGCCGCGACCATCGAAATGCCCGAGATCGATCCTTTCGTCGCGCCGATCCTGTATTCCATTCCGGTCCAATTGCTCGCCTACCACACCGCGGTGCTCAAAGGCACGGACGTGGATCAGCCGCGCAACCTCGCCAAATCGGTGACGGTGGAATAGCGTATTTCCGTCTGATGCTTGTTCCTGAATAGCAATAACACCCATACTGCGGCGAACGCGGTGCGCATTTCGGTGTTAAATAAATTGCGGGCCGAACGTGGCCGGCAATGGCGGCAACCGGGGCAGGAATAGGGCACAGCCAATGAAATATGGATTTTATCTGCCGACCCGGGGAAAGTCGGCCGAACCGGAAGCGCTGACGGCGTTGGTCGAAAACGCCGAACGCCTCGGCTTCACATCGGTGATGATCGCCGACCACATCGTCTTTCCCGTCGAGATCGACTCGAAATATCCCTATACGCTTGCGGGTAATTTTCCGGGACACGGCGATTCACTCGAGCAACTGGCCCTAATGACATTTGTCGCGGCAAAGACGGAGCGGCTGCGGCTGGTCTCGAGCATCATGGTAATCCCGCACCGCAATCCCATCCTGACCGCCAAGATGCTGGCGACCATCGATCTGCTGTCGAACGGCCGGGTGACGGTCGGTGTCGGGGTCGGCTGGCTCAAGGAAGAGTTCGAAGCTTTGGACGCACCGGATTTTCATAAGCGCGGTGCGGTCAGCAATGAATATATCGAGATTTTCAAGAAGCTCTGGACCGGCGAGCCGGTAGAATACGCGGGCGAATTTTATCAGTTCAATAAAGTGAGATGCCAGCCCGTGCCGGTTCAAACGCCGCATCCGCCGATTTGGGTCGGTGGCCACAGCCGGGCGGCGCTTCGGCGGGCGGCGCGCTATGGCGATGGCTGGCATCCGGTCGGCGCCAATCCCGCCGTACCGATGACACCGGAAGAATTGTCCGGGCTGATCGATGAGTTGAAGCAGTACATGAACGAGGAAGGGCGTGACTTCGAGTCCATGGCGATCTCGTTCAAGGCGCCGCTTTACGATCTCAACAAGCGCGCGGACCGGAAGGAGCGTCTGCCGTTTACCGGGTCACAGGATCAAATCGTCGAGGACGTTCGAACTTATCAATCGCTCGGCGTTTCCGAACTGATCTTCGATTTCAGGTCCGACTCCTACGACCACAATTTGGCGCAGATGGAAAACTTTGCGGCGATGGTCATGGCGGTGGCCTGAGGGATCTGCGACGGGCCAAACATTGGGCCCGGCGGTGGCATGGTCAAGAAAACGGCCCGGGCGACATTCAGTCGCCTGGGCCGGATTTTACGGGCATGGGAGCCCGCTTATCGTCTGAAAAATGCAAACCGTCAGGATTGCGCCTTGATCTTCCGGCCTTGGGCGTCGGTAAAGTTGCCGGTCACGATAATAATAAAATCTATCAGTGCCCAGATGCCCAGACCACCAAGCGTCAGCAGCATCAAGATGCCGGTGCCGTACTTGCCGACCCAGAATCTGTGAACACCAAATGCGCCGAGGAAAAAGCAAAGCAGGATCGCGGGAACGAATCCCTTGTCGCTGATCTGCTCGGTCGTACTCGTCTGAATGTCTACGGAATTTACGTCACTCATGATAATCTCCTTAATGCTAGATACTTCTATTTTGCGATTCTTGAATGCGTTTTTGACCGGGATAGGTGACTAAATTTCCCTGGCCGTCTTTGTATTCGCCAACCAGTAATTTAAAGGTCACATAGAGTGTGTGCAGCACATCGATGCCAAGAAGGATGACGCCGGTCATTACCAGGTTCTCAGAGTCGCCAATGACAATAAAGGTGAACCCGACGATCGACAGGCCGAGATCGAACAAACCATGCAGAAGACGCCCAAGATAGAAGTGATGGATGCCCAGCACGCCGAACACCGCAGCGAGACACACCGCGACTGTGTAGGATTTTTTAGACGTTTCGGTCATGGGCGGCACGTTATCGGCCAAGTATTAACGTCTTGTGAATATTTGGATAACTCAAGTAACTCTGCGAATTCAAGGAAAAGTTGGCGATCATCGGCGAATGGCCTCTATCTGCGCGCGGCGGGCGGCTAGGGGGGATGGCTTGTTTTGTCTACATTCTGGGGAGCGAGTCCGGCGGGGGCCGGCGCACGTATGTCGGTTGGACGACGGATCCGGAGCAGCGGCTACGCCGGCATAACGACGGGTCTGGCGCGCGCTCGACGCGCGGTCGGCAGTGGCGCTTGCTGTATCTGGAGCGGTATCTCACCCGCGGCGAAGCGATGAGCCGCGAATGGCACCTCAAACGGGACCGCCGGTTTCGGAAACACATATATGGCAACGTCTTCGGAGATGATTAGCAGGTGTGCGCGGCTATTTGTGCCGGCAGTGAGATGCTAAGGGAGCGGGTCGATATCACGCTCAATGGCAATAAAACCAATGGGATACGCTAGGCATGACAATATCCGATCCGTCGTCGCTGCATTGGGATGAGGCAGTAGACGTCGTTGTTGTTGGTTTCGGTTTCGCCGGCGGTGTTGCCGCGATATCCGCCCATGATTCTGGCGCCGATGTCATGATCGTCGAAAAGATGCCGGATCCCGGCGGCATATCGATCTGCTCCGCGGGCGGTGTGCGAATCTCCCGGGACGCGGACGGCACCTTCGCCTATCTCAAGGCGACCAACGCCGGGACCACGCCGGACGACGTGCTGCGCAGCTTTGCGACGGGGATGGCCGAGATTGACCAGTTCATTCACCAACTGGCCGAGGTGAACGGCGCCAAAGTCATCTACCGGCCGGGGCTCGGCAATTACCCGTTCTCCGGCCGCGACAGCTTTGCCTTTGTGATGATCGAGGACGTCCCCGGCGTCGATATCAACGTCGAATATCCTTACGCGCGCAGCCTGGGCGCCGGGTCGCGCCTGTTCAAGGTGGTCGATGACAATGTTCGGCAGCGCGGCATCGCGGTGCGAACCGGGTGTCCGGCGCATCGCCTGGTCACGGGGCCGGACCGGGAAGTCCTGGGAATTATGGTGGGGCCGGCTGACGCTCGCCGGGCGATCCGGGCGCGGCGCGGCGTGGTCCTGGCCTGCGGCGGGTTCGAGGC
>CAYYBI010000516.1:0-10202 GCA_964469835.1 uncultured Rhodospirillaceae bacterium | reverse complement strand
GATTTCTGCTGCCGTCGATACCGGGCACCGGCTTTGCGACGATTGGCGGCGCGGTTGCCAACGACGTGCATGGCAAAAACCATGACCGCCATGGTGGGTTTGGTGATCATATACTGTGGATCGATCTCTTGTTGGCGGATGGATCGATCCGCCGAGTTTCGGCAGCGGACGATGATGATCTGTTCGCCGCCACGATCGGCGGTCTTGGACTGACCGGGTTAATCCTTGCAGTTTGCGTCGACCTGCTGCCGGTGGCGAGCAATGCGGTCGACTTGCGCGAGCGGCGGGTGCGCGATCTGGATGAATATTTTGAACTGCTCGAGGATGCTCGCCGGACCGCCACCTATTCAGTCGGATGGATCGACGCGCTGGCGCAGGGCAAGAACCTCGGTCGCGGAATACTGGAGACGGCGGAGGTTGCGGCCGACGGGGTGCCGGCGGATTCCGGCCGGTCCCGTAAGATGCCGTTCGATTTACCCGGTATTGCGCTTAACCGCTGGTCGATTGGCGCCTTCAACGCGCTGTATTTGCGCCGGGTGGGCGCAAACGGCCGTTCACGCCGGGTCGAGATGTCTCGATTCTTTCATCCGCTGGACGGTATTCACGAATGGAACCGGATGTACGGCCGTGCGGGGTTCCACCAGTTTCAATGCGTCATTCCGGATGCGGCGGCACGCTCCGGCATCGAAACGCTCCTGTCGGCTGCCAGCGCGGCACGTGCGGGGTCGTTTCTTGCAGTGCTGAAGACCTTGGGCGCCGTTGGAAAAGGACATCTTTCCTTTCCGTTGCCCGGATACACATTGGCACTGGATTTCCCGGTGCGGGCCGGAATTGGCGAACTGATGATGCGGCTGGAGGCGATTACCCTGGATCATGGGGGTCGGATCTATCTCGCCAAAGACTCCTGCCTCAGCGCGAATGGCTTCGCCACGATGTACCCAAAGCTGGATGCTTTCCGAAAAGTTATCCAGGGAGTCGATCCGGACGGATTGTTCGTTTCCGATCTCGCGCGGCGATTGCATATTCGCGAGGGCGGTAAATGACCAACGCCCGGGTCACCTGGCTGATCGTCGGCGCGTCCTCCTCGATAGGGCGGGCCTTTGCCCGGCATGCCGCTAACGAGGGCGCGGATCTTCTGCTGGCTGGCCGTGACGGCGACGACCTGCAACGAACCGCCAACGATGCGATGGCGCGCAGCGGCTGCCGTGCGGAGGTTTTGGCGTTCGATGCGGAGGATTTCGATAGTCATCAGGAATTTGCGGAGTCGTGTCTCGCCAAGGCAGAACGATTGAACGTGCTTCTATTGTTTGGCGCGATGCCTGAACAGGATGACATCGATCGGGATTTCGAACTGGCGCGCCGCGCTGTCCAGGTGAACTATCTTGGCGCGGTATCGCTGCTGAGCCGGCTCGCGCCGCATCTGGAAAAGCGGGGCGAGGGGAAGGTCGTTGTCCTGTCATCGGTGGCCGGCGACCGGGGACGAATCAAGAATTACGTCTACGGATCGGCGAAAGGCGCCTTGAACCTCTATCTCCAAGGATTGCGCGCGCGACTGTGCCGGCATGGCGTATCGGTGACTACCGTCAAGGCTGGATTCCTGGATACCGATATGACCTTTGGTTTGCCTGGACTATTCCTGGTAGCGTCGCCCGAAGCCTGCGCGGCAGCGTGTTGGCGGCTCGCCGAAAAGGGCAAGGAGGTGGCCTATTTCCCGTTCTTTTGGTGGGGCATCATGACCATCATCCGGTCTATTCCCGAAGCGATATTCAAGCGCCTCAACATTTAGTCGGCACCGCGCGGACGCTGGCCTGCGGTTATTGCAGCTTAGCGGGATCGTTGCGGGGCAGTTGCCTGGGAATTGCCAGCGAAATGAGACCGATCAGCAGCGGCAACAGAACCGTCCCATACATGACGGCGATCAACCATGGACGCTGCGTGGCGTAATTCCGCAACAGATGCGTGGCGATGATGATGCAGGCGACCGATATCACTGCCATGAGCACCAGCTTGAACTGGCCGCGCCGGCTAAAGCTGCCCGAGAGTAGGATCGCTATGCCGACCACGGCGCCTGTCAGCGGCAGTAGCGGCATGGCAAGCCTATAGTGCAGCTCCGCCTGCATGTCGCGGCGAACCGCCGGATCGACGATTGTCGGGTCCAGCAACTCGAGAAACATGCGTTCACGGGGGCCGATGTAGAGGCTGTTCTCTTCCCCGGTGAAGAAGTCGAATTCTACATGACTGGCGTCGGTGAACGCGGCGCGCTCGAAAGCCGGTGGAATGCAATCCGTCCGGTCGGGATTGGCGGATAAGGTTTGCGGCCTGCAGACCTTGCCCTTTTTCGGGTTTGTGAGGTACTGCACGCTGAAATCTTTCAGCGTGAGAACCCATTGGCCGTTCTTGCTTGCATGCACCAATCCCCGTTTTGCCATATAGGTTTCCGGCCTGGTGCGGTCCCGGTTGTCATGGACCATTACGTCCAATAGCGCGCCGTTCTTTGCGACGTCGCGAAAGTACACCGTGACGCCATCGCCCATTGGACTGAAGACGCCTTTCTGCAGCAGCAATTTTGGCAGGTCGTTGCGGTATTTTATCTGCAGTTCATGGTATTCGCGGAAGGTGAGCGGAACGAAATAGGTGCTCATGAATATGGAAAGTAGCGAAACCAAGACGCCGATGATGATGGCGGGTTTGGCCAGCGCCATCTGGCTCAGTCCCGCCGAGCGCATGACGACCAGTTCGCTGTCGCCGATCATCTTATTATAGGTGAACAGCGCGGCGCCGAACACCGCCATCGGCGCGATGAGAAGCAGAAACCGCGGGAACAGCAGGGAGGCGAAATACAGAAATCCTGTGAGCGAAATGCCGCGGTTCAAAACCATGTCCACGATCTGGAGCGATCGGAACAGCCAGACCATGAAGCAGAGCACCAAAGCGGCCAGCAGCGTCATCCCGAGGACCTGCTTAGTGATGTACCAAGTGACCGTTTTCATTTCAGGATGCCTGTAGCCGCCCGGATTTCATCATCCGGGTTACATATCGCGCGCCGCAGATATTGTACACATCAAAGCCGGTGTCGTACGCGGCAAGAAAAAAGGCCCGGCCACACGAGCGGCCGGGCCTTGGGAAACGAATTCCTGTTTGCGTACTACGCTTCCTTGTATTTTTTGATCTCTCCGCTTTCAATTCGGGCGAGATATGATTCGAGCTCCTTCTTGACGATCGGGGCCAAGACGTAGAGTCCGAGAATGTTCGGAACACAGATGAGGAACACCAGCGCATCCGAAATATCCAAAATCGGACCGAGCTGAACGACACAACCAAGCGCCACAAAGGCACAGAAAATCAGCTTGTATATCGTCTGTCCGCGCATGCTTTCGCCGAACATATAGGTCCAACCCTTCAGCCCGTAATACGACCAGGAAATCATGGTCGAGAAGGCAAACAGGACGCCCGCGAACGCAAGCGGGATCGGGAACCATGTGAATTGCCGCTCGAACGCCGCCGACGTCATGGCGATGCCCTTGGCCGTACCCGCAAAGTTCGGATCCGCGACCGCGGACGTGCCAATCACCAATGCGGTGATCGTGCAGATGACGATCGTGTCGATAAAGGGCTCGAGCAGCGACACGACGCCTTCGGTTATGGGCTCGTTGGTCCGCACCGCCGAATGGGCGATGGAGGCAGAGCCGATACCCGCTTCGTTCGAGAAGACCGCCCGTTGGAAGCCGATAATCAAGGCACCCAAAGCGCCGCCGGCAACGCCTTCACCGGTCATCGCACCGGAGAAAATATTGCCAATGGCCTCCGGAAGGACGGAGGCGTTCAGGAAGATGACGATCAGGGCAAATATGCAATAGAAGATCGCCATGAACGGCACGATCTTTTCCGTCACCCGGGCGATCGACTTGATGCCGCCGACGATAACGATGAAAACGATACCGGCCATGATCAGTCCAACCAGCCAGCCAAGGCCGTCCAGCCCGCCGCCGGCCACGTGGTTCAGCTGCACATAGGCCTGATTCGATTGGAACATATTGCCGATGCCAAGGGCGCCGATAAAGATGCCGATGGCGTAGAAGGTCCCCATGAATTTGCCGAACCCTTCCATGCCGCGCTCGGCAAATCCCTTGCGCAGATAGTACATCGGACCGCCTGAAACGGAGCCGTCGGGATTCTCATTCCGGTATTTGACGCCGAGCGTACATTCGACGAGCTTCGTCGACATGCCGAGAAAGCCGGCCATGATCAGCCAGAATGTGGCGCCGGGTCCGCCGACCGTCACGGCAACGGCAACGCCGCCGATATTGCCGATTCCGACCGTGCCGGAGACTGCGGTCGCAAGGGCCTGAAAGTGCGAAACTTCGCCGGCGTCCTTGGGGTTGGCATAATCGCCACGCACCAGCTCGATGGCGAGCTTGAAGCCGCGAATGTTGATGAATCTCAAATAGAAAGTAAAGAATACGGCGCCGGCGACCAGCCACAACACGACCAGCGGCAGCTTTGCGCCGAAAATCGGGATTTTGAAGAATACGACCTTGCCGACCCATGCTGCGATCGGCGCGGTTGCCGTATTGATGGTTTCGTCAATGCCCGCAGCATGCGCTGTGGCGGTGGCCAACAGCATGATGGCCGTGGCAGCAAAAATACGTTTCATGACACCCCCCTTTACTGTGTCCGGCTTGTAAATTTTTACGGAACGACCGTGACGGGAACGGGCGATGTCTGGACCAGCGATCCTGCGACGCTGCCGAATAACAGGGATGCCACGCGCGACTGGCCCTTGCGCCCGATAAAGATCTGCGTGGCGCCGTGCTCTTTGGCGAGATCGACCAGTGTCTCCGACGGATGCCCGTGATGCACGACTACATCCACCTTGACGCCCTTGCCTTTTACGGATTTGGCGATCGGTTCAAGCACCGTTGATTGAGCGCGTTCGATCTCTTCTTCGCGGCGTTTGTGCCGCTCCGCCAGTTCATCGGGCGTGTGAAAGCTGTAAGGCGACCATTCAATGACATGGGCAAGGACGAGATTTGCCTTGCTTGCGAGCGCGCGCTCGGTCGCAAAGTCCGCCGCTCTGACGCTGCCCTTGCTGCCGTCGACGGCCACGAGAAAGGTATTCGACATCGGCTACCCCCTTTCTGCTCGGTAGGATGTATTGGTCCAGACCGTGATTTCCCACCCGGTTACCGCCGGGCGCCAGGCATGTTTGCAGCTACGTGACAGCATTGCCAGCGCGCGGACCGGGCGGGTGATTCTCGTTTCACGGGAATTCATGTGTCGTGGACGTGTCGGAAACCGGTCGCTCGGCCGGGCCGTGTCCGCCGTGCCGATAGCGTACGGAGATGTACAACATTGAGAGGACGGTCCGGTATCGCGCGCGAAGAGCGGTTGCAAGTTGGGGCAACCTCACCCAAGTTGGTACACTCTCGTCGGTGACCGCTTGTTGCGAATTTTCAACTTGGAATAAGGCGAAATTGGTATGACCAAAGCGAAAGCCCGCCAACGGGCGAAGGCGAAATCGGCAGAGCGCGCCAAAAAGCAAGATTCTAATGTCGATTTGCCCGGGAAAAAGATCCGACCCGGTCAGTTCGATCCGGGCGCAAATTCAATCAAAGGGCCGCGTGTCAACGCGAACACCAAGAGCTTCTCCGCGGCGAAACGGGGATCGGCGCGCTCCCGATAATCAGGGCAGCTGAATTTCTCCTGCGGTGGTCCGTTTTGTATCGCTTGCTCGCGTCGCGATGGGTGAACATACTTGCGGCATCGCGGATGTGACGTTTCGTGAGGAAGAATGCCATGCTCACTCAAGAAAAGGTGCAGTTCTATAAAGACAATGGCTATGTCACCGTATCTGGCATTCTACCCGATGCGGAGGTGCAGTATCTGCAACGCGTGACCGATGAGTTTCTCGAGAGGTCGCGCAGCCTTACGGAAAGCGATGACATTTTCGACCTGGAAGAGGGGCATTCGGCGGAACATCCGCGCCTGCGCCGTATCAAGCGGCCGATCAAGCAGCATCCGGCCTATGAAGCGATTTTGCACCATCCGAATATCACCGCCGTTCTGCAGCAGGTGTTGGGCCCGGCCGTTCGCCACTATGGTCTTAAGCTCAACCTGAAACCCGGCGGCGGTGGCGATCCGGTGGAATGGCATCAAGACTGGGCCTATTACCCGCACACCAATGACGATCTTTGCGTGCTGGGCATTCTGCTCGACGATGTGACGCTGGATAAGGGGCCGTTACTGGTGGTTCCCGGTAGTCATAAGGGGCCGGTCCTCGATCATCATCAGGACGGTGTGTTTGCCGGGGCGGTCACTGACCCGGAGGCGGATTCCCTCTATCCGACGGCAGTGCCGCTCCTCGGCAAGATCGGCGACATCACCATCCACCATACGCGCATGCTGCACGGTTCGGCGGCCAACATGTCTCCCGATTACCGCCGGATTCTCTTCGTGACCGCGCGCGCGGCCGATGCGTGGCCGCTCACGGAGATGCCGGAAAGTCTTGAGGCGTTCAACGCCATGATGATCGCAGGCGAGGCCCCGGTCTCGCCGCGCCTTGCCGAAGTGCAGGTGCGTCTGCCCCTGCCGCGGCCCGTGGATTGGGAGATCCGGAAGGATTCGATCTTCGACAAGCAACGTGATTTGCGAAACAGCCCATTCGCGCGGCCGAGAAGTCAGCCCGAGAGTTCCCGAAAAGTGGCCGCCGGAGACTGAGCCGGTCAGGCAGATGTGCGTTCGGAAGCGCCGGCCAAGTGATCGGCTGCATTAAAATACGGCAGATTGTCTTGGGATGAGCAGCCGATTACGGCGAGCCTTTCGGCTATTCTAATCGCCTTTTGGTACTTGCGTTCGCGATCTTCCGGGCTGTGTGTCTTGAACACCGTGCCGCAAAGCGAAATTCCGTAATGGGCCTGTAGCGTGCGGACTTCCCGGCCCGCGAGCATGCCGTCGGCGAGGAGGGCGAGGTCGAAATCGCCCTGCTTTACGATCTGCAGGTTGTTTTCGACCAGATAGGCTCGGATTCGCGCCTCCGCCGCCAGGGCGGCGTCCCAATACTCGGATTCCGTTTGCGTCGGTTCGCCCGAGACCTCGAGGAATGCCATGCAGAAGGCGAGAAACACCTGTTCTTTCGTATTTGCCGATTTCCAGGCGGTGCTGCCGAGGCTGTTCCAAACGGAGAGATTCATCTCGTCAAAGACCTTCGGCACCCGCTCGAAGAACAGCCGGTGCAGCCCGTTTTCGTTCAGCGAACTGCCGAGTTTCTGCTCCTTGTAGATGTCGATCGCGGCGTAGGTGCCGCAGACGGGGCAGGTGTCGTCTTGAAAGGCGTCTTTCTTGTAGATGTGCGAGCACCGCGTTTTGTTCGGCAATTCATTGGTGCACAAAAGGTAGGTTTCGCTGTGGTCTTCATCGTCCTGCTGCAGGCCGATCCAGTTGAAGCGGTTCATGAACTGCATGTAGGAGCGCCGGTGGCTCCAAAGGCTCCACTCCAGCTTTTCCACCGGGCCGAAGGTGCTCCAATTGGAGCTCACATCGATGACGATGCACTTGTCCTTGCCGGGCGCCGACCGCAACCCGCGGCCCACCGACTGGCCCCACAGCACCTTCGACAGGGTGGGGCGTAGATGGACGATGATATTGCATTGCGGGTTGTCCCAGCCTTCGGCGAGCACGCCGACCGACACCATCGCCTCGATATCGCCGTTTTCGTGACGCTGCAGGAGCCGCATCCGCTCGCCGATCGGCGTCTGGGCGGTCACCATGGCGGCTTCGATCCCGGAATTCCGGATGGTTTGCAGCGTTGCCTCCGCGACGCTTATGTCGGCGCAGAACCACGCCGAAATGGGGCGTGGCGAAACATTCTCGCGCTCTTCCTTATAGCTCCAGATCGCATAGTCGATCATCGACGACTTGATGATCGCCGGCGCCAGTTTCGCGACCGGAAAGTCGCCGGAGCTGATGTCGATGTCCTTGAGTTCCAGATCGTGCACGAAATGCGGCCGATAGACCGGCTGGACCAAGACGCCTTCGTCGATCAAGGTTTCGATGTTCGCGCAATCGATAATGGTGTCGAAAGCGAGGTGGAGTTGGTCGCGCTGATCGCCTGTACGGCGCTCGGGCGAGGCCGTCAGCCCCAGGAACTGCGCCTCCGTTTTTCCGTTCTTGTTGAAATTGTCGAGGATCCGTTTGTAGCCCTGGCCGTTGGGCGAAACGCGGTGCGCCTCGTCCACGATAATCAGGTCGGCCTTCGGCACCGCATCCGCCAGCACGTCCTTCGCCCGCATATTGGTCGACAGCAGAATGTCGTAACCGTCGAAGGCGGGTCCCGTGTCGGAAACCTGCAGCTTTCGGACGGAGTGTTTCTTGCCGAGCGCCTTTTCGAGCTGTTCCAGCAGCACCAGCCGGTGGCACAGCACGATAATTTTTTTGTCCTTGTAGAACCGCTCGACGATCTCGCTCGCGAGCACGCTCTTTCCCGCGCCGGTAGGCGCTTTCAGAATAAACCGGCGGTGCTTCTTTATGATCATCGGGTAGTCGTCGATGATCTCTTGTTGCCAGTTTCTGAGGTGCATTCGGTGCCTATATTGGAGAATGGAGGTCGCGCAGTCGGCTGGGGTCGTTTCAGTCTGTGGTGAAAGGTTGCAGACGCGGTGAAACGCGTCGATCCTCATCATCCGTCAGTGTTGGCGGTTAAAGAGCATGCCGACTAGAGCGGCCGAATATATGACCCTTACCCGGCCGGATTCCAACCCTCAATTCCAAATTGAGCCTGCTGGGATCGTCAGAAAATGAAGAGATGGACGTAATTTCGGCTGGTCACCCCCCGTAGAACGCGCAACGTCACTGCAACGGTCATTCCGCAGGATCAAGGACTTCCGACGCGTCGCAGCCCGGTACAACAAGCCCGGCCGAAACTTTTTCGCCGCCGTCCGCTGTTGGTTACGCGACCGGAACGGGGGCGCCGTTTTCTTACACCTAAGAATTTTCCGCCTGCAACTCTGTGAACAGCTCGTCCATAATTGCGAAACCGCTTTCCCATCCCTTGCCCATATTGGCCACGGCACCGGCAAAACAGGCAATCTCCGCGTCGGTTGCTTCAAAAGGCGCCCAGATCAGCCGTACCCTGGTTTTGGGGCCCACATCCCCAAAAGTCACGGTTGTTAGAAGGATGCGCGGCCAGTCCGGCATTTTCGGATTTGATACCGTGTTCCACTCTGAATCAGTAGAGGAGTGGTGATGCCAAACGAGCCGCTCCAGCGGCGTTACTTCTTTGAAGATAACTTTACTGAGCATGGAGTTTTCACCCCATTTCATCTCGTTGAGCCACATCCCGCCAGGCTTCAAGTCAAATTTGTGGATGATCGTCTCGACGCCTGGGCCATACCAGCGCGAGAGCAATTCAGGATCGGTCCAGGCGCGCCAGACCATTTCGCGCGGTGCGTCGAACACCCGATCCAGTATGTACTCCGGTAATTCACTCATGGCCTGTTTCCTTCGTTTCGGCTTGTTTCATATGGACCAGGACGTCATCCAGCCGGTCAAGGCTCGCCCCCCAAAAAGCTTTAAATTCGGCAAGCCAGTCGATGGCAGCCGCCATGTTTTCAGCCTTCAATCTCGCAGGGCGGCGTTGTTCGTCAACGCCTCGCTCAATCAACCCCGCCCGTTCCAGCACCTTCAGATGCCTCGAAACCGCTGGTTGACTCATTTCAAACGGTGCTGCGATCTCATTTACCGACGCTTGACCATCTGCAAGCCGCGACAATATTGCCCGTCGCGTCGGATCGGCTAGCGCCGCAAAGACGGCGTCGAGATTTGATTGTAGATTTGCATAACCAACTTGTTCCATAAAGTTATGGTTATATAAATAATTGGTCGTGTCAATAGTTTTAAAATCAACCTGAACTCAGTGACCGTTCTGGGCCTCATTCCGGCCATTCCACCAGCTGCGGTTCAATGATGGCCATCGGCCGATCTCTCAGAGATTGCCGATTGCAAGCCAAAACAAGTGGTCAAGAGCCGCCGCTTGGATGACGCCGGATTGGCCGAAATCCGATTGCCGGCGCATTGGTCACCTGTTAGGCCACGCCATGCGCACCGGCATCAGCTTTTCCAGCGCCACCGGCTGGCGGACGCCGGCCGTCATGCTGATGATCATGGCGTTTGCCATGCAGATCGCCTTCGCGACATGGTGGGCGTTG
>CAYYBI010000515.1:0-2640 GCA_964469835.1 uncultured Rhodospirillaceae bacterium | reverse complement strand
GGTGACCTACATCGTGCAGCGCATGACGTCCATGGCGGCGTCGCGGCTGGGCTACAGGAGCCATATCTACGCCCCGGAAGGCGATATTCCGGCGTCGCAGGTGTCCGCGCAGACGACCCGTGCCCGTTATGATGACGTGGCGGCCCTGGAGGCGTTTGCGCGCAGCGTCGATGTGGTAACGCTGGAATTCGAGAATATCCCGGTCGAGGCGGTACGCCGGGTGAATGAAACGACGCCGGTTCATCCCGGCGCCGACGTGCTGGAGATTTGCCAGGATCGAGCGATCGAAAAGGGATTCCTGAACCGCGTCGGTGTTGCCACCGCACCCTGGGCCGGGGTCTCGGAACCTGCCACGCTCGAACGTGTCGACTCGACGATCGGGCGGCCTGCCGTCCTGAAGAGCGCGCGGTTCGGTTACGACGGGAAGGGCCAGGTTGCGTTGCAATCCGGGGATAATCTGGCGGAGGCAATGGAATCCGTCGGCGCGGCGCGCTGCATCCTCGAAGGCTTTGTCGATTTCGTCTGTGAGATCTCGGTGATTGTGGCGCGCGGCGTGGACGGGGCCATTGCAAGCTGGCCCGCGGTCGAGAACCGCCATGTCCACCATATTCTCGACACGACGATCGCCCCGGCGCGGGTGTCACCCGCCGTCGCGGCGGAAGCGGTGGAGATCGCCCGGCATGTCGCGGAGCAGATCGGTCTCGTCGGTGTTATGGGGGTGGAAATGTTCGTCAACCGCGAAGATCGCGTTCTGGTCAACGAACTGGCCCCGCGTCCCCACAATTCGGGACACTGGACCATCGATGCCTGCGTTACCAGCCAGTTCGAACAACTGGTCCGGATCGTCTGCGGCCTGCCTTTGGGCGCGACAACCCGGCACTCGGACGCGGTGATGAAAAACCTGATCGGCGATGAGGTTGACGCCTGGCCGCAGATCCTGGCGGAGCCCGGCGCACGGCTGCACCTCTATGGTAAGGCCCAAACCCGGCCCGGCCGCAAAATGGGCCATGTAACGCGCCTGAAACCCTGCGCCGAGCGCTCCTGATTCAACGGCGGGCCATCCGGTGCGGCCTGAAGGGGCGCCGCGCCATGTCCTTGAACCGGTTCCGCATCTTGCCGGTCGCCTTGCCGAAGCGGCCCACATCGGCCAGCCGGCGGTCGAGGAAATACCAGGTATCCGCGCGCCCTTCCGACTTGTCGTTCAGCCAGAAGAGCACCGTCGTGCCGAGTACGCCGGCCAGCAGGCCGCGCTTGCTGTACCAGTTCCAGTCCGTGGCGGTATCACCGGCGGCGTACCAGATCCCGTCCACCGTGCGATGAAGCAGCTTCGCGCCGAGCAGCGTATTCTGCGGCAGGGCGAGGAAAGCAAGGGTCCGGCGAATGGCCTCGCGATGCGGCTCCGCCTGTTCCAGGCGCACGCGCACGGCCGTCCGAACTCGCTCCGTTACACCCATCGCCGGCAGATCCATGCGGTCCAGCGCCTCCAGCATGCGGCGGTCCGACAGCGCACTGAATTGCGCGACCATGTCGCGGCCGCCGCCGGGGAACGCCTGCGCAGCCTCTGCCGCGTCGAGCCCTGCATCCGCCGCCCCGTGGCGCAGCGCCGTCATCGTCCAGCCGTCGAACGGGACGTGCGGCAACGCGGCCTCGATCAGGGCGTCGTTCAGTTTCGCCGTTTCGGCTGTATCTATCATACCGCCTCCACTTCCGGCTCTTCGGCGTCCTGCATTGCTTCGGGAATACCGTGCCTCAACTCCTCCTGAAACAGTAACAGCGACAGGTCCGTCATGCGTTGCGGATAAAGGATTCCGTCCAGGTGGTCGCATTCGTGCTGGACGACGCGGGCATGGAATCCTTCTGCTTCCCGCGCAATCCGGCTGCCGTCCGGGGCGAAACCGCCATAGCGGATTTTCGTCGCGCGCGGCACCGCGCCGATCAGCCCCGGCACCGAAAGGCAGCCCTCCCAGCCGAGTTCCGTATCCCCGGTCAGCAGCTCGATCTCGGGATTGATTAGCACGGTCAGCGGCCGCGGCCCGGTCTCCTCGCCTTCGTCGGGGCGATCTTCGGGCACGTGGAAGACGACCACGCGCAGCGGGACGTGCACCTGCGGCGCCGCCAGTCCGGCGCCATTCGCGTCCCGCATGGTCTCGGCCATGTTGCGGATGAGCGCCCGGATCTGCGGGGCCGTGGGATCCTCGACCGGCCTTGCCGACTGACGCAGCACCGGATGCCCCATGCGGGCGATCTTCAGAATAGCCATGCGCCGAAATATGGGCTGGCCGGTCGGGTGCGTAAAGCCCGAAAAGCCCTGAAATCGCCGGAAATATTTCGCCGCGTCGCGGAATCCGGCCCTTCACAAGCCGAATGTGCTATGTTATACACCGCTGCCCGCCGATCCGGAGTGCCGGACCGGCGCGGTCGGTGTACGCCGTGTAATGATGAAAGGTAAGCGAAACGTGCAGGTAACCGTACGCGACAACAACGTCGAACAAGCCCTCCGGGCGTTGAAAAAGAAGATGCAGCGCGAGGGCATCTTCCGCGAGATGAAGCTGCGCCGGGCCTATGAAAAGCCTTCCGAGCGCAAGGCCCGCGAGAAGGCGGAAGCGATCCGCCGTCACCGGAAATTGTTGCGCAAGCGCA
>CAYYBI010000514.1:0-3385 GCA_964469835.1 uncultured Rhodospirillaceae bacterium | reverse complement strand
TGAGGTGGCGTTTCGTGTAGGCGTCGCCGGCCAAGCAAGGATCGAGAACGGCCTGGATATCGGCCGGTTTCGGTAGATCTTTGGCTGCCGCATTCCACTGTTCCAGGCTCGCGGTTCTGGTTCTTTTGGCGAATCGCGCGGTGCATTCGTCGCAGATAAAGACCGCGGGGCCTGCGATGAGCTTGCGGACTGCGTGCTGATCCTTGCTGCAAAAGCTGCAATACAAGAGCGCATCGTCGCCGGTTCCTGTGCCGGGCGACGGCGGTCGGGGTGCCTTGGCCGTTGTGCGCGGCTTGCGCGACAGAATGCTCCGCGCGCACCACATCACCGCCAGGATCAAGAAGGCGGTGAGAAACAGCAGCAAGAAGGTGGCGGAATATGTCATTGATATGCGCCTAGATATAGGCACGGAATGCCAAAATTGTAGGGTTTCTGCCGTTAATCGGGCGACGGTTTGGTGCGCCATCTCATAGCGAATTTGTCGGAATCTGGGCATTTTGGTGGACCGCCGCAAACCGCATTGCCCGCCTTAATCGCAGCCCTTATGGTAGCGGCACATGCGAGCAAGAAGTAATTTTCGACAGCGCGGGTTAGGCGCGAGGGTGGTGGCAATCCCAGTGCTGGCGCTGTTGTTCGCCCTAATGCTGACCCTTTCGGGTCCCGGGGCGTTCGCGGATGCGGCGGCCGAGGCTTTCGCGGCGGCCGACAGGAATGGCGACGGGATGGTGGACCGCGGCGAATTTCATGAACGCATGATCGAGGTGTTTTTCTTCGCCGATCGCGATCGGAACGGTGCGCTCACGTTGGAAGAGCTGACGGGTGTCGATGCCGACGCCTTTTCGGCTGCGGATAGCGACAGTAACGGGGCCCTCTCGCTGCATGAGTTTACCCGAGCCCGCACCGCCGATTTCGATAACACAGATGCCAATCGGGACGGCCTGTTAAAGCCCGATGAAGCCCTTCGCTAGCGAGATTTCGTTTTTTTGCGGAATTTGGCGCTTTTCGCGGCTGCGTCCTTTCGATTAGACTCTTCGATGCATTCCGGTGATGCCGCGATGCCGGCGGCGGTCCGGTATTCGGCGATTGGGGACGATCAGCGGCGGTCCGGTGCGCTCGGGAAGGTTGCGGCGATGACGAAAAACCTGGATAAGCGCGGAGAGTCGCGTGGCCGCCATGGCGCGGCCGCTGCAGTGCGCGCCTATGCTGCGATCGACCTCGGGACCAACAATTGCCGGCTTTTGGTGGCCCGGCCCGATCCGGCTAATGGCTTCCGGGTGATTGACGCGTTCTCCCGTATCGTCCGCCTCGGCGAAGGGCTGGTCCGTGACGAACGCCTGTCGGAAGCGGCGATGCGCCGGACCATCGGGGCCCTGCGGATCTGTGCCGACAAGGTGCGCCGCACCGGCGTTGTGGGCATGCGGGGCGTCGCGACGGAAGCCTGCCGCCGGGCGCATAATTGCGATGATTTTCTCGCCCAGGTGCGCGAACGGACCGGGCTCGATATCGAGACGATCTCGAGCGGCGAAGAAGTCCGGCTGATCCTCCAGGGATGCCTGCCGCTGTTCGATGCGGCCTTGCCGAAGGCAATTCTGTTCGACATCGGCGGCGGCAGCACGGAAGTGGTCTGGATCGATCTCGCCGGTGCGAAACCGGAACCGATTGACTGGATTTCGATGCCGTTCGGCGTCGTCACTCTGGCCGACCGGTTCGGCGGTAATCCGATGTCGGCGGAGGTTTACCGCGCGCTGATCGCCGAGGTGGATGAGTTCTTGGTGCCGTTTTGTCGCAAGAACGGCATTGCCGAAGCGGTTGCCGTGGGCGCGGTGCAGATGCTCGGCACGTCGGGCACCGTCACAACCTTGGCCGGTGTCCAGATGGCGCTGCCGCGCTATGACCGGTCGGTGGTGGACGGCGCATATCTGGGATTCGACGCGATTTCCGAAATCAGTGGACGCTTACTCCATATGGGCTGCGCCGATCGTGCCGCCATCCCGTGCATCGGCGCCGAGCGGGCCGATCTTGTGGTCGCAGGCTGTGCGGTGCTGGAAGCGGTTTGCGCACGCTGGCCGGTCGGGCAGTTGCGGGTCGGCGACCGGGGCATCCGCGAAGGGATCCTGCGGGAATTGATTGCCGCCCCGTCGGGCAAGGCTGGCAATGGCGCGGGATAAATCCGGCGGGACGGGCGGCGGTTCCCGGCGGAAGACGGTGCGGGTGCGGAGCGCGCGCGGCCGTAAATTGTCCTCGACGCGCTGGCTGCAGCGTCAGCTCAACGATCCCTATGTGCAGGAGGCGCAACGTCTCGGCTATCGCAGCCGGTCGGCCTTCAAGCTGATCCAGTTGAATGAGAAGTTCGCCTTCCTCGAGCCCGGCGCCCGGGTGGTCGATCTCGGCGCCGCGCCCGGCGGCTGGGCGCAGGTGTCGGTCGCGGCGGGTGCTATGGTCGTCGGAATCGACGTGCAGGAGGTCGAACCGCTGGAGGGCGCGACTCTCATGGTGGGCGATATCTATGATGAGGACATTCCGGCGCGGCTGCGCGAAGCGCTGGACGGACCCGCCGATGTGGTGATGAGTGACATGGCTGCACCTTCGACCGGGCATGCGGCGACCGATCATTTGCGCGTCATGGCGTTGATCGAAGCGGCCTATGACGTTGCGCGGGATCTGCTCAAGCCGGGCGGCATCTTTGTCGGCAAGGTCCTGCAGGGTGGGACGGAGCGGGATTTGCTGCAGCTGCTGAAACGGGATTTCACCAAGGTTTCCCATGCAAAACCCGCAGCCAGCCGGGCGGATTCCTCGGAGCTGTATATCGTCGCGCAAGGGTTTCGCGGCGGCGATACAGAAAAGTGATGCAAAGCGCTGCCGTTTCAGTTGATTCCGCTTGGCACGGGGGGCGCGTCGTGTATGATGCGCGCCAATTTCGCACAGGGTGACACGGTATGGAGATTCGCGAAGCACTGACATTCGACGACGTTCTTTTAGTGCCCGCAGGATCGGAATTTACACCTGACCAGACAGATACTCGAACCAAGCTAACCGCCGCGATCGATCTCGGTATCCCGTTGATATCGGCGGCGATGGACACGGTGACCGAGAACGGATTGGCCATCGCGATGGCACAGGCCGGCGGTATCGGCGTCATTCACAAGAACATGGAGATCGAGGAGCAGGCGGAGGAAGTCCGCCGGGTGAAGCGATTCGAGGCCGGCATGGTGGTCAACCCGATCACCATCACGCCGGAGCGGCCGCTCGCCGATGCCTTGGCGCTGATGTCGCACCACAAAATTTCCGGCATTCCCGTGGTGTCCAAGGGGGATGCCAAGCTGGTCGGTATCCTGACCAACCGCGACGTCCGCTTCGCTCAGGACCTGCGGCAGCCGATCAGCGA
>CAYYBI010000513.1:0-6980 GCA_964469835.1 uncultured Rhodospirillaceae bacterium | reverse complement strand
ATCAGCCCGCCCATGCCTTGCGCGATCTGATCGACGCCGGGCCGGTCGCGATAGGGGCCGGTCTGGCCGAAGCCGGAGATGCTGCCGTAGACGATGCGCGGGTTGACCGCCTTGCAGGCGGCGTAGCCGATGCCGAGCCGGTCCTTCACGCCGGGGCGGTAGTTCTCGATGATCACGTCGGCGGTTTCGACCAGCTTGAAGAAGATTTCGCGCGCCGCGTCGGTCTTCAGGTTCAGCGTGATGCTGCGTTTGTTGCGGTGCAGGTTCCAGAAGTCGGGACCGAGCCGGCGCTTCGCGTTGACGCCGCGGGGGTCCGCATCGCCGGGCGCTTCGATCTTGATGACATGCGCGCCCCAATCGGCGAACTGGCGCACCGCCGTCGGCCCGGCGCGCGCCCGCGTCAGGTCGAGCACGGTGAGGCGGGAGAGCGGCAGGGGCGAATCGGTCATGGGCGGCCTCGCATGGGAAAAGGGGCGAATGACCGAAAGCGTAGCACAGCCCCGCCGCCGCGCCAGCCGGGGCAGAGCTGTGAGGACCTATGCCGGCGCGGCGACCGACAGTTTCCCTTCGACCCCGTATTTCTCGATGAAACCGGCGACCATGCCGCTGGATTTCGCTTCCTCGACAAAATCCTTGAGCCAGGCATAGGCCGCGTCGTTGCCCTTGTTGACGCCGACCGCCTGCTGCACGGCGGCGAACTGGCCGTCGAGGATGCGGGAGCCCGGCATTTTGTCCTTCTCGGTCAGGAGACGCGGGCGCAGGCTGGCGAGGGCATCCATCTTCTCGTTGACGAACTGGTCGAAGGCTTCGTCGCCCCCGGCGATGGCCAACAAATCCGCCTGCTTGATGTTGTTCTCGAGCCACAACCCGTAGGCGCTGCCCTTGGAGACGGAAATCCGGTTACCGGGCTTGTCGACCTCGTCGATCGACTGGATCGGCGACCCCGGGGGCACCAGATAGGTCGCCACGATCTCGACATAGGCGGCGGTGAAATCCATCACGGCGGCGCGTTGCGGCTCCGCGCCGATATTGCCGATGTCCCATTTGTCCTTGCCGGCCGCTGCCGCGACATCGCTCGGATGGTCGAACGGGACCAGCTTGAGCGGCGCACCCAGGGCGTCGGCGATGGCCTGCGCGATCGCCGGTGACGGGCCGATCGGATCGCCGGACGCGGTCTTGTCCACGACAAGCAGGAAGTTCGACATGTTGATGCCGGCGCGCAGTGCGCCCGTTGGGGTCAGTTGCGCAATGACTTCGGCGGAGGGTTTATTCATGGGCAAATCCCGCGTTTTGTTTTTGGGAGGCTCGATGCTGCGGGAATTAAGCCAAGGGCGTGACGCCGATGCAAGCCGTGTCCATGACGAGTCCGATTTTCAGGCGATATGTCATCGCGCGCCGCCTACCGGGGACCGGCGCCGTGGTTGTGCTGTCCTTCGGCCAGACGACCGAGCGCATCGTAAATTTTCCGGTCGATCTCGATGCCTTCGCGTTGCAATTGTTCCCGCATGCGCGCGCCGCGTTCGCCGGGGATGCGGATTTCATCGACGCCGTCCTGCCGCGGCGTCGCCTTGATCGCGGCGATCCGCTGGGTCAGGTCGCGCCGGTAGTCCTCCAGCGGAATGAACAGATCCGGTTTGAAGGCGATGATCAGGTAGCCGCGAATGTCGTCCGGCGTCCGCGCGCCGGCGCACAGCACGCTCATCGCGTCCATGGCGAGCGCGATTCCGAATCCTTTGTAACCGCCCGACGGTCCGCCGAACGGCAGCAGCGTTCCCAGCCGTGCTTGCGCGGCATCCGTAGTTGGCTCGCCGTCCGGTCCGAGTGCGACGCCGTCCGGGATCGGCGCGCCCAGGCGCTCGCGATATTGCAGGTCGGAGCCCATGAAAGCCGAGGTGCCCATATCGATGATCAGGGGGTCGCCGTCCGCCGGGAAGCCGAAGGCGATTGGATTGGTGCCGAGCGCGCGCTTCGCGCCGCCGAAGGGGGCCACTTGCGGATTGGCGCTGACCGTATGAATGCCGATCAGGCCTGCCCGCGCGATCATTTCGCAATAATAGGCGCTGCGCCCGCTCATCCAACTGTTCGACAGGCATATGATCGCCATGCCGTGCTGCGTCGCCCGTTTGATGGCCTCCTGCGTGGCGTGGTAGATCGCAATCATGCCGACATTGTTGCCGCCATCGATCAGCGCGGAGACGGTGGTCTCCTTGAGCGTTCGCAGCGGTTGGCGCGGTTCGTTGAAATCCGACGTATCGACGATGTTGAGCAGTTTCGGCAGACCGGAATACTCGTAGCCGCACAGCGCCGCGTCCACCACATGATCCGCGAGGATGCGCGCTTCCTCCGCATCGAACCCGATACCGCGCATCGCGCGCTCGGAATGGGTCTGTGCCTCGGCGACGGTGAGGCGGATTCGGTCGGTGGTGGGGTCCGGCATGGTGGCGGCTCGTGGTCTGGTACAGCGCATCGGCGTCAGTTGATGAGTCTTGGCGATAAACAGGCGGACTGCAAGCGGTGGTGCCTTCCGGGCCGAGCGCGGCGGCGGCTTCGATGGTCATACACGTCGCGCCATCGCCACAAAATTGAGGTACCCTCTCGAGTGCGTATCGTTATACAGCCGTGGGAGGCAGGAATGAACAGGATCGATCCCAAACAGTTCCGGCCGCAACACGTCGCGCCCGTGCGCAGCGACGCGCCGGGCAGCGTGACGGCGATGCCGTCGCCGCGGGAAATGCATCACGTTCATATCTATTCGGACGTTAATTACGATGCGATGGTTGCGTTCTATCAATGGCTGTTCAATGCGGAGATCATCCGCGCGCGGCCGGACGGCGCCACCTTCACCTCCTATGACGATCACGATCACCGGGTCGTCATCTTCCGGAAGCCGGATTGGGGCGTGAAGCCGGAGCGCGCGGTCGGCGTGTCGCACATGGCGTTCGCCTATGCCAGCCTGGGCGAGTTGCTGTACATCTTTCAGCGCATGAAGGAACGGGGCCACGCGCCGGTTCGGTGCGTCAACCACGGCAACTCCACTGCCTTCTACTATCGCGATCCGGACGGCAACACGGTCGAGACGATGATGGACAACTACACGCCGCGCCAGACCCAGGACTACAAGCGCCACTACCAATGGTCGGAATATTTCGGCGAGATGAACGAAGGCCTCTTCGACCCGGACATGATGCTGGCGCTGTACGAGGAAGGCGTGCCGGACACCGTGCTGATCGACCGGGAGGAAGTCCGCCGCCTGGTGCGGGAAGGCCGGCTCTAGGGCCAGCTAGGCGAATTGGTGCGCGCGAAAACTCAGCGCACCGCGGTGACGATATGGCCACGAATCTTTCCAGCCACCGCCCCCTTGCCAAACCGTGCGGCGATTGCTTCTGTCGCCCGCTCAGTAACGTGGTCAAGAAGGTTCGCGTCACGCGCTTCAATCTCGTTTCTCAGCGGGGTGCCCTGGCAAAATGCAATGGCGGGATGACGCGGAGACGGGGCGGCGCTGGTTTCCTCCAGCGTGGTAACGGACACTTGTGAGAATCCGGCATCGGCCAATTCATCGCGAATCATTTCAACGTCGTGATAGCCGTGCGGGGTCCGCGCGAGAAAACGCGGTGGGTCATCCGGAAATACAGCGGCCGCTGCCTCGGTTACGATATCGGCGAACTCGTTTGCCTCGATATGATCCCAAACGTTGAAGATGAAGCTGCCGCCCGGCGTAAGCACCCGCCGCGCCTCCGTGTAGCCGGTGACCTTGTCGGGAAAAAACATGACGCCGAATTGGCAAACCGCGGCGTCGAAAGACGCATCGTCGAAAGGCAGATCCAGGGCATCGGCTTGCCGCCATGTGATGCGGTCGTCCGATCCCTGCTTACTAGCAGCGTGATCGAGCATCGGCTGGTTGAGGTCCGTCACGACGTAGCGGGCGCCGGGCGCGAGGCGAGGGGCCAACGCGCGGGCAACGACACCGCTGCCCGCCGCCGTTTCCAGAACCGTCTTCGGTGCAAGAGCGGCGATGCGGTGGGCGAGGTCATTTGCATAGGCCTCGAATATCAAGGGCACTAGATAAGTGTCGTAAAGTTCCGGTATCGACCCGGCAAACACCTTGTCGCTGTCGGTCATGTCATGCCTCCATGGATTGACGCGGATGCTGATCCGTCCGAGCACTTCATTCCAGTGAATGACGAGCGACGAAGAATTGCCGCCCGGTTGACATCAATCAACAACCTTCAATCGAATTGAGGGACTATATCAGCCATCCCGGAAATCCGGATAGATGCGATGTAAGTCTTTCGGGGTGTCGTCGCGGACTCATCGTCGAGATTTGCGCGATCGAAGACTATCCGGGATGCCGATATTCGAAGCAGTGAGCGGTCGGTGAGAGGGCGTGTCATGAGACTGATATTGATTTTTTTCAGTGTACTGGCCGTTTTTGTCCTGACCGGCACGGACGTTTTTGCTGCCGAGCAAACGCTGCCTCGCGTGGGACCATGGCCTGGTTGGCACATGCATGGGCCGAGCTTTTGGTGGATGTTCCCAATGATGCTGCTGTTCATGTTCGCCGTCTTCGCAGTGGTTTTCTTCGCCGTGCGCAGACACCGTGGCGATTGGCGGCCGCCCTGGCGGTGGATGAGCGAGCACCCCGAGGCCCGGCACCTCTTTGAGGGCTATCAGGATGCAACATCGGAGTCGGCGGTGGATATCCTCAACAAACGCTATGCGCGGGGAGAGCTCGAGAAAGAGGAGTACGAGGAGAAGAAGGCTGCGATTGCTTCAGCGGAGCGTTAATCCGGATGCCACAAACATGGAGATAAGCGAAATGAACAAGGAAGAGATGCAAGGCATGATGTGCGACACGATGGCGCAAATGTTCGCCGGCATGTCGATCGATGAGAAGAAAGAAATGATGATGGGCATGATGGGGAAGATGAAGGAAGGCATCAATATGGAGGAGATGATGTCTAAGATGGGTGCAATGGAAGGCTCAGGCGGCATGAAGGAGATGATGGCCAAGATGATGCAAGGGGGTGAGGAGCAGGATTCCATGATGCCCGAGATGATGCTCAAAGGCATGATGCCGCACTGCATCAAAATGATGATGCCTGCCATCTCGAAAGGAAAGCGGGCAGACCTCGTATCCGGCATGGTCAGCACTCTGTTGGACGAGGCATCGAGCGGCATGACCGACGAAGAGAAGGCTGCCCTCAAGGCGACAGTCGTCGAGACGTTGAATGCATAACAAAGATGCCCTACGGCTACGGCAGGTATTGCCCGCCAATTCAAAACGGTCGCCGTAGCTGATCGGGTAACGGCTGCCACCGATCGCTGAGAAACACTCATAGGCATAGACGCGATGAGCGATGGCAATCATGCCTGAGGATAGTTCTTGCGCCTGTGATGCCGCTATTCCAACTCAGGTGACCGCCTCTTATCGTCGCGCGCTTTGGTTGGTCGCAGGGCTGAATCTTGGCATGGGCATCGTCGAGTCAATGTCGGGTTATTTCGCCGGTTCGCAAGCGTTGAAGGCGGACGCCCTCGATTTTCTCGGTGACGGTGTTATCACCGGTCTGGGACTCGTCGCTCTGAACTGGGGTGCTCGGCTCCGCGCGCGTGCGGCGCTCATGCAGGGTTTATTTCTTGGATTGATGGGGTTGGGCGTATTTTCGGCTACGCTCTATCGTGTGTTCGTCATACAGTTGCCCGAGGCCGTCCTGATGGGTAGCGTCGGCCTCATGGCCCTCGTCGTCAATGTTGCGTGCGCTGTCATCCTGCTGCGTTATCGCGAAGGCGATGCCAATGTTCGCGCGGTTTGGCTATTCAGCCGGAACGATGCAATTGGAAACGCCGCCGTCGTCGTTGCGGCACTGGTTGTCGCGGCAACCGGTTCTCCCTGGCCGGATTTGATCACAGCCGCGGCTATCGCCGGATTGTTTATTCACTCGGCAATCAAAATTATCGACAGTGCGCTTGATGAGCTCAAAAGGACCCCATGAGGTGAGGAGGCGCCTCGGACTCTTTTGACAACTTACCGCGCCGGTGTCCGTTTCGGGCCCTGGCCGAAACTCTGCTGGCTTTCCGCCAGGAACGCGCGCTCTTCCTTGGTGCTGACCCGTCCCAGCACTTCATTGCGATGCGGAAAGCGGCCGAAGCGCGCGACGATGTCGCGGTGACGGCCCCAGCCCCAGATGCTGCGCTCAATGAAGGGATGCCAAGGCTCGGGGGCGCCGCTCCGGATCGTTTGCAGCAAGCGGATGCCTCGGTCCTGCTCCTCGATCTGCTCGGAATGATGGAAGGGGTGGTAGAGCCAGATCCGGGGCACGGGGTGTAACTCCTGATCCAGCGTGCGGTCGATGGCCCGGTTAACGATCTCGAAGGCGAGGGTATCGCCGGCATAGGCTTCCGTCGTATTCCGGTACAGGTTCCGGGTGAACTGGTCGAGCAGCAGGATCAGCGCCAGCGCCCCGTCGGGTGTCTCCTGCCAATCCATCAGGTCGCCCGCGAGCGCCGGCGGCATCAGCGCGCCGAAATGCGAGCGGATCTCGTCATCCACCTCCGGGCTGCCGTCGTACCAAACGTCGCGGCGGGCAAAGGCGGCCTCGGGGCTTTCAAGACTGGAGCCGAGCCAGTAGTCGACGATCTTTGCGATGTTTTCCGTGTTCAAGCTACGATGGCCCAGAGGTTGCGCGGAAAATTAGTGGAGAGGAGAAATTCATGCCGACGGTACTCATCACCGGCTGCGACTATGGTATCGGGTTCGAGTTTGCCCGCCAATATGCGGGCGACGGCTGGCAGGTGCACGCGGTGTGCCTGGACGCGGCCAGCCGGGACAAGATCGACGCGCTTCCCGGCGACCTGACATTTCACAATCTGGATGTTTCCGATCAGGCGGGCGTGGCCGCGCACGCCGAGGCGCTCGACGGCACCGCCATCGACTTGCTGATCAACAACGCGGCGACCTTCGCGCCCGACGGGCCGGGCACGCT
>CAYYBI010000512.1:0-8578 GCA_964469835.1 uncultured Rhodospirillaceae bacterium | reverse complement strand
CGCTTCCGGCTATCTGTGTTAGTCCGCCGCGTTTCGCTGCCCGTCGCCAAGGAAGTTCACCAGAACGGGTCTAAACCGCCCGGATTGAACAGCTCGCGCGTGCGCGATCGATTCAACGGCTTTGCGCGGAGACACTCTTCTCCGCTCGCTCCAGCGATGCAACACCCACCTCAATTATCCCCCGCTGCGGGCGGTTCACGTCCATGATCAGCAGCAACACGGCGCCCATGAGGAGCGCCAGCAGGATCATCGGAGCTCGTCCACGGTGCGACGCAGCACCGAAGCTCCACGCAAGGAAGGAGACAGAAACGGTTGCCAAGGCCAGCAACAGGTAGAACAGCGCGGAGGGCAGGTGGTTTTGGAGTGACGCGAGTCGCAGCTCGTGGATGTCGATCAGTTCATTGGCCGCGCTGATGAGCGATGACAAAGTCGCGTTTGTTGTTGAGGGAATATTTGCGCGCTCGACGACCGACCATATCTTAGCGTTGATGTCTTCGCTCTTTTTTTGAGCCGCGCGCAGAACGTCGGGGGTATCGCGAGACCCGCCTAGCGCGATTCGCGCATCGGTATACGCACGTAGCGCTTCCCGGAGCTGGTCGCGAAGAGGGTCCCCAAGAAGCCCGGCACGCAGTGAGAGCGTTCCGATCGCGTTGGCCTCCTTGATGATAATGTCGTGGCGCGTGTCCCAACGGGAAATTGCCATGGAGAGGGCGAAGCCGAGTAGAAGACCAAGAAGACCGAGCATCGCGCCGCCGATTCCGCTGATCAGCGTACGCAGGGAATCTGGCGCGCCTTGTCGGGCCAGACCCAACCGGTACCCGATTTCGCATGCCGCCAAAAGCAATGC
The DNA here is from genome assembly GCA_964469835.1 of uncultured Rhodospirillaceae bacterium. Classification (GTDB taxonomy): domain Bacteria; phylum Pseudomonadota; class Alphaproteobacteria; order UBA8366; family UBA8366; genus JAOTYV01. The sequence continues at coordinate 7,731 of CAYYBI010000512.1, read as the reverse complement.
GATCATCACAAGGGCGATCAGTCGGTAGTCTAGCAGGTAAAAGGCGTCGGCATTGACGGGCATGGTGTTTCCCTGCACAGAAATGCGGTCAAATCCTATTTAGAAATATTACCACAACAAATAGCGTCGAGCATGTGGGTTGCCTCCTTCGACTCATATGTTGTTACGATAATGCTTATGCCGGATAATTTCGATCGTGAGGAATAAGTTGAGGTTCCGATTGATGATTTTAGCGAAAGCCCTATTGCTTGCGGCGATCCTGCTGCCTGGCACCGCCGCAGCGGCGAAAGACGCTCTCACCCAGCCGGACCAAAGCCTGCTGCAGCATGTAGGCAAGCCGTACCTGGGCGATTTCGACGGCATGCGGAAGCGGGGATTCGTGCGAATTCTGACCGCCTACAATCCGATTTTCTTTACCTATGGTGGCCCCACCCAGAAAAAGCGAGGCATCGTCGTGGATGCCGCGGAGGAGTTCGAGAAACACCTCAACAAGCTGTATGGGGAAAAGGGACGGCACATCAACGTCATCCTGATTCCCGTGCCCAGGGACCAGATCCTGCCCCGCCTGGTGGCGGGCAGAGGCGATATTGCCATAGCCAACCTGACCATCACGCCGGAACGGCGCAAGCTGGTCGACTTCTCCCCACCCAACTATCCGGGCGTGAAGGAACTGGTGGTCACCGGACCGGCGGCCAGTGCGGTGAAGAGCTTCGATGATCTCGCCGCCGTCGGCGTCTATGTCCGCAAGTCCAGCAGCTATCACGAGCATCTTGTAGCGCTGAACGGAAAGCGGAAGGCGTCCGGTAAGCCGGAAATTCCGATCCGGTTGGCCGATGAGAACCTGGAGGACTACGACCTGCTCGATCTGGTCAATACCGGCATTACTCCCGCGATCATCGTCGATAGCCACAAGGCCGCGCTTTGGGTGCAGGTGTTCAAGCACATCCGGGTGCACGAAGATCTCGCCGTCAACAGCGGCGGCGATATCGCCTGGGCCTTCCGCAAGGACAGTCCCAAGCTCGCAGCGGTGGTCAACCGTTTCACCAAGGAACACCGCAAGGGCACAGCGCTGGGCAACATTCTGATCAAACGCTATCTCGGGGACATCAAATGGATGGACAACCCGGCATCTTCGGAGTCACGCGCCCGGTTTGCCCGCACCGTCGACTTCATCCGCAAGTACGCCAAACTCTATGACTTCGACTGGCTGATGATCGCAGCGCAGGGTTACCAGGAATCGCAACTCGATCAGAATAAACGCAGCAAGGCCGGCGCGATCGGCATCATGCAGGTAATGCCAAAGACCGCAGCAGACCCGAAAGTCGGAATACCGGATATCCAGGAGGCGGAGCAGAACGTCCACGCCGGCGTGAAGTACCTTCGCTTCATCCGGAATCGATATTTCAGCGCGCTGACCATCGCGCCGCTGGAAAGCGTGCTGTTCTCGTTCGCTGCCTACAACGCCGGGCCCGCCGCCATTACCAGGGCGCGCAAGCGGGCGACGCAGATGAAGCTCAATCCCAACGTCTGGTTCAACAACGTCGAAGTCGCCGCGGCGCAGACTATCAGCAAAGAGCCGGTGGTCTATGTTCGCAACATATACAAGTACTACGTCGCCTACCGTCAGATGGCTGCAGTGCAGGCCTCGCGTAGCGCCGCGGGGGCAAAGAAGTGACCGCCGCCAAACGAAAGATACGCCACAAACGTTGCCCGCGGATTTCACTTTTTGGATCTTGCGGCCTCTGTTGATAGAGAGCCTCGAATGTCTGAAATTGGCTAGATTCGGTCCGCTGCCGTCGTGCAAATCACTTCCGCTCCACCTCCAACAAGAGACATCACAGCGGCGAAGTCCGCTATCGCGGCTATTTCGTCTGGAATTGAAGCATGGTCATACGTAGCTGTCGGCAGGCGTCCGGGATTCCTCATCCGACACCTCCTCGCGCCCTTCGCGCCGATTAGAATTTCTTCGTACGTATGTCGTTAGGACAACCAACTCATCGCCGGGCGCCAGTGTCCAAAGGCTGTCTCGAACCGGATTCAGCGATAGCCGGTCGACACTTTCGAGGTCGGGGGTTGCGGCTCGGAATATGCCAAGCGCGATATCGCCTCGTGCCGCAATCGCTTTCTGCAGGTCGCAAAAGCGCAGTTCCTGCCCGAGTTCGACATAGTATTCCGGTGGGCGGAAAAAGATCTCGGCGCCATCCGATGTAAATAGTTCCTCGAAAATGATCCGTAGGCCGGGCCGGAGCGTCACGCTTGTCAGCATATGGCTTAGAATTTCGGGGCTGATTAGCACCTCTCCCGATCGCTCGTCGAACAGGTGTTTATTTTCCGAGTCCATCAGCTCGATCAATACGCTCGGTCGAGGCGCCCCTGCGGGCAGCTCCCGGCCTAGCAATAAATATCCAAGGATCGTACGAGCGTCGGATTCCTCACCCGACGACATTCTGTCACTCGCCAAGAACAGGATGTTGTCATAGGTCTGCGATAGGATACGGGATAAATCATTCGGCGCCGTATAATCTGCCTCGATATGCTGGACATTGAGATTGTCGAGTGGCACGGCAAACCTATCAATAAGAGCCTCACGTTCTGTTGCCGAAGTCATCGACACAACGTCAATCACAAATGATTCGCTGCCATAGCTCGCGAATTCCGACAATAGAGCAGGAAGCTTATGGCTCCATCCTAAGCAAAGGATCTTCTTTGCAGACGTGTCTGTATCCACAGGAATCTCGGCCGCATCGCGGTACGTTAACCTCGATGGTGTACCTGCCGGCTCGCTATTTTCGTAGTCTTGGGCGATGAAGATAATCTTGTCGTCCTTTGTAACCCGCAGTCCGTGCTGCGGGTTGAGCATCGGCACCAAGCCGCCCGACTGAACTCGCATTACGCCGAGTGGCACGGCGCGGGGAAAGACCGTCGCAATGTCTTCAAATAATTCACCAGCCAACGCGGCCGAATCGCGGATGTAGATTTGGTTGCCGGACGCGTGCGTCAGTAATTCCGAATAGACGTAGGACAGGCCGCTGTGCCGGACATTTTGCACGATCAGGCGACTAATTACGGCGGCGCTTGGTATAATCTCGATTTCGCCCTGATAGCCCGCCTGCGCGATTGGCGTCCGCCGGGTGTCGAAGATTTCACATGTCAGCGGTGGGGGTGAATCATCGCCGATATTTCGTGCTGCGTTGGAGATTGAAAGCAACGTCTTAATGGTGCGCGCGTCAAGTGCTTCTTGTTCGATGCCGGCGAAATCATCGGCAGAAAGAATAATCGCTGACGCGTTAAGAAAGTCGGCCCGCGCCAGATGCTCTACACGTAGTGAATTTCCCGAACGGAACGTAATTTTGCGTTCATCATAAAGCGGACCCAGCCGGGATTTTAGGTCGTGTACCAGGGTTGTGGTGATGTCTTCCGCCAGCACCACTATGTGGAGACGGCCCGCTCTGACACGGGCGAGGAAACGCCTGACGCGGCCTTCGGATAATAGCAATTCTTTTATGATCGTTTCGGTGCGATTGTTCCATCCGAGGATCAGGAGGTGCCCTTTATGGCTGATAGGTGTAAGGCCCATTTCGAGGCGTCTCATCAGGCGGCTCAACGCAGTCGTCATAATGGCGACGAGCGATCCCATGAACAGGACATAACCGAGCACAGTGACAATCAGCGATACGATGCGCTGTAAAGCGCCCTTGTCGTCGCCCAAATACCCCGGGTCACTAAGTCGCAGTAACCCCCACCAAACTGACTCACCGTAATCCTTGAATTCTGCAGGCAGAAAGAAGTGGACGACCATTCCCGAGATGATCGAGACCAAGACAATCAGCGCGGCGATGAACAATAGTTGGTAGAAGGCGCCACGTAAGAGGAAGCGTTCGAGCAGGAAGACGAGCCTATTAATCAATCTGTCGATCATACTCACACCCTGCAGGGGCTAATTAAAAATACACCATGTTAATCGACAAAATCAGTGGTCAGATTAGGGGCGAGACGACGTTCCATCGGTGTCCTTCCTATCGGAAAGCTTAGCGGCGAACAGCCGATAAATCTATATGCCCTTGACAGGGCCTCACTTCCGCTCATGGCTATTAGCGGACATCCGTCCGCCGCTGAGCGACGTCTGCTTTGCCCCCAGGAGCGGACATTCAAAACACGATGTCCGCTTTGCCGCCGATTATGTCCGCTCTTCCCCTGAGAGCAGACATGAAATTGCAGCAGCGGAGAGTCCGCTGATGATGCTGTTAAATTTCTGCTAGATTTGCAGCATGCCTCTGGACACCAATATTCTTGAACGTCGCCTTGGCGACAATTTTGGCGATCTGTACGCGCTGTCTGATGGAAAGCAGATAGTTAAGGCATTGCTCCGCCTGCGCGGCGGCGAGCCGGCGGGGTCGTATTTGTCGGCGCAAGATGACCTTCGCACTGCCTGGGTCGATATCGTTGAGGCCGCAGAAACGCTCTTCATCGACCTCGAATGGCGGGTGAAGGATCTGATGGGCGATGTGAATGCCGCTACCGCACAGGCCATATCCGAGGCGATTGGCGAAGCCCACGCGTCGCATCGGCGCGCGGCATCCATTGATCGTGACCGAATGCAATCCAAGCCAATTCATCAATTTTGGCAATTCCTCGGAAAGAGCAAAAAGCCGGAATGGCGACCGATCTTGAAGGAGTTGGGCAGAGGCAAGAACCGATTGCGTTACGCGCTCAAGAAACATCCGCCGGTGCGATACGCGTTGCGTTTGGGCATGCTGGAGACGGGCCTGGCCCACCAGGCCGGCCCCCGTTGGCTGCATTGGTTGGAAGAAGCGGTCCCGGCGACGATGAAGACTGTCGTGAGCACCGCGCGCAACATTCCAGGCCTGGAAGAAACGCCTGGCCGCCCCGATCAATCTGAACTGATTGACTTCACGCGGCGGATTATTGGCATCGCCGAACGGTATTCCGGCACAGAGATCACGGCGAGCATGCATTTAACGAAGAGCCGAACGACCGACAAGATCCAGCAAAACATCAATCCAGGCATTGATTTCGTATATGCCTGCGTCAAGCCGCTCTATCCCCCTGCCACACGGATCAGCTGCGCCAGCCTTATCCGGAAGGCTAAAAAACGACCGTAGACGATCACCTCCCCCTAAATAAATTCACAGATTTCCGGTTCACGATTTGAGACGGTGCGCGCGTTAACAACAGACGTAACGGCACCCCGTGGACCCAGATTACGACCAATCGCCAGTCAAGACGCCCCGTGAGAACCGGCAAGGCGTCGCGACGGCACCCCATATCGGGGCCACGGATCCTGACGCACAGAGGGATTCCGATGCCATTTTGAACGAGGCGGCGCACGCTCTGGCCCGCCTTTTGGCGCGCAGCGCCGCGCGCGACTGGCTCGCAAACAATCGCGATTCGGTCGAGGTTTAACATCCATGGATCCGGCAGCGCGTAACGCGTCCCAGACAACCCGCCTCTGGTGGACCCCGAAGCAGATTGCCGAGACGCTCCAGGTAACGCCCCGCACGGTACAGAGGTGGATCGCATCGGGCCAGCTGCGGGTACACCGCTTCGGCGGCACTGTCCGTATTTCTGCTGCCGATTTCCAGGATCTGGTCGCCCGAAGCCGTGGTTGATAAGTCAATGCAGAGAAACATGAAACGTATGTATTAATAAGTAATAACGATGATTAGGAACATGTATTCGCTCAATAAAGATTGTATTCATTCAACACATATTCCTAAATATCGCACATTTTCTTGCCATGTCTTCCTAAGTTGTGCTTGTCTTTATTTGTCACCCTGAGGAACCGAATGTCGTGACCCATCACCAAACACGTTACGCCTTCTACGATGCCCAAATCCCGAGCCTCTCAGACGTCGAGAGCCTCGTCAGAAGCAGTACCGACGCGCTAATCGCGAAGCGCCGGCCACAGCTGCTGACCTCGGTCCGGCGGCTGGCGCAGCACTGCGGCGCACGAGCCGCCGGGGTTCCCTTCGCCGCCCCCATCCTCAGGACCTTCTTCCAGCGGCTGACGCCGGCAGCAACCGGCCTCTCGAAGAAGAGCCTGCAGAACGACCGGAGCAATATCCGCTTCCTGCTCGGGCATCTCGACCTGGGAGGTCTTGGCCAATACCGGATCGCGCTGACCGGCGAACACCGGTTGCTCCTGGAACGGCTCACCGATCGGCATGAGCGGTCGGGGCTGTCCCGCTTCCTCCGCTATATTTGCGCCCTTGGGATACCGCTTGCGGCGGTCGACGATCCGGTGTCGAAGGCCTATCGCCAGGCGTTGCTCGACGAAGGCCTGATCAAGCATCCCGTGCAAACCTGGCGGATGACGGTCCGCAACTGGAACCGTATCGCCGAGCGTTGCCCGGACCTGGGATTGCAGCCGCTTACCTGTCCCCAAGGCCGCCGCGGCTGGGCCCTTCCCTGGGCTGCCTTCCCCACGTCGCTGGTCGGGGAGATGGAGGATTATTTCAGGATACACAGCGAAGCCGGCGATCTGTTCGATCCGGCAGCGCCCGATACCGTCCTCGGTCCGCGCACGATCAGAACGCAGCGGCAATGGCTCCGCGTTCTTGCCTCGGCCGCTGTCCGCAGCGGCATACCGATCGAGGACCTGCACTCGCTCGACTGCCTGGTCCACCCACGGACCGTAGAGCGGGCGCTCCGCTGGTATGTTAACGACCACGGGGCGCCGCTGACCGAGTACGTAAAGATGCTGGCGGTTCAGGCTCAGACGATCGCCAGGCGCGCGTGCAGATTCGAAGAGGCGGAGTTGACGGCGCTCGCGCAACTGGTCAGACGGCTCCACCGGCACCGCCTCAGGACGGCCGACGAATCGACTCGCCTGTCCCGTCTACGCCAGTTCGAGAACCCGACCGAGGTCTACCGGATGCTGGCGCTCGGGAAGCATGTCGTGAGAACGGTTCGGGCAAGAAAGACGCCGACCCGGCGTGACCCGGTCGACATCGCCCTTGCCCTTGCTCACGAGTTGCTGCTCGCCACGTCATTGCGCTGCGGCAATCTTGTCGCCCTCGACCTCGAACGCCACTTCATTCGGCGGGACGATGGCCGCTGTGTGATCCGCATCCCCGGCGCCGAGGTGAAGAACGATGAGACACTGCATAAGGAGCTGCCATCCCACGTGGTGACGCTTCTCGATCTCTATCTGGAAGAATACCGACCGCAACTCGCAGAAGACACGTCACCCTGGCTCTTCCCGGGACGCAACGGACAGCATAAGCGGCCGCACACCCTTTCGGGACAATACCGCAGGTTTCTGCGTGACTGGGCCGACATCGATGCCACGCCGCACCTGATCCGAAGCTTCGGCGACATGCTCTACAGCGAACGCCATCCCGAGGGCGGCGAGGTGATGCGCCGCCAGCTCGGGCACCGTTCCGCCGAGACACGCCTCAAGCACTACGCCGATCCCCGCTCGCGCGCCGCCAACCGGGCCTATCTCCAGCTCCTGATCGAGGAACGCGACAAGGCGCTCAACACGATCGGATTGTTCCGATGAGGCGACGCCCGCGTCTCGGTATGCGTCTCGTCGATTGGCCTGCCGCCTGGGGTGCGGCCTGGGAGGCCGCCGTATCAACCGCACCGGATCCCTTCGCGCCCGACGGCGCCGGTGCGCATTGGGCGCCGGACACCAAGCACGAGATCCGCAAACGGCTCGAACAGTTCTTCGGATTTCTTCGTCGGACGGATCGGCTCCCCCCCGGG
>CAYYBI010000511.1:0-2636 GCA_964469835.1 uncultured Rhodospirillaceae bacterium | reverse complement strand
CCGATTCTTCATACTTGCCGAGGCGGTACAGCACCCATCCCATACTATCGACGATGTAGCCGTCATTCTGCCGCTGCTGCACGGCCCGTTCGATCATGCCCCGCGCCTTATCGATGTTCTTGCCCTTTTCCACCCAGGAATACCCCAGATAGTTAAGGACATAGGGCTGCTCGGGCTTGAATTCGAGCGCTTTGAGGAAATCCTTCTCCGCACGGCTCCACTGATTGGACCGTTCCAGGGCGATACCGCGAGAATAATAGAGCGACCATTGTTGCGCGTTCGGCTTGTCGAGACGCTCGAACGCCTGATCATAGGCGCCGACGGCTTTTTCGAATTTTTCCTTGTACCGCAGAAAATTTCCAAGTTTGAGCAAAGCGTCGGTGCGTTTCGGCCGTTCGTCCGCCATCGTCTCGAGCAGCTTTACCGCTTCGTCGAGCCGCTTTAGCTCGTACAAGGAATCCGCCGTCCGCAACCGCGCCGACCAGCTGAACGGCGATTCCCGCTCGACCTTGCCATAGACCCCGACCGCCGCTTCGTATCGTTCACGGGCCGCCAAGATGTCGCCGACCAGGAGATGACCCAACGCAAAATCGGGGGTGAGATCGAGACTGACCTGCGTATAAAGCAGGATCACGTTCTCAGCCCGATCCCGCGGCAACGCGGAGGCAAGGTTGAAAATCGCCTCGGACAATCCCTGGACCGGATTTGCCACGAGAGGAGCCAATTGAGTCCCCGCCTTCAACTGCGCGAGACCATCCGCCAAGATGATGCTATCCGGATTCTCTTCCAGTTTTGCGCCGAACAGCTTGATCGCCTCCGCTTGCTTGCCGCGCCGCTGCAATAAGGCGGCGAACGACCAAAGCAGCCGGGCCGACGCTTCCTTTGGGTCTTTGACGATTTTGCGATAGCGGGCCTCGGCTGCGTCCAACCGTCCGGCGAGTTCCTCGACGAAAGCCGCATGCAGGCCGGATAGGACGGCGAATCCCTTTACCTTGCCCAAGGTGTTGAGAGTTCCGACCGCTGCATCGTATTTGCCGCCGGCGGCGCGAATCCAGGATTCGGTCAGCATCTTGGTGAATTTTTCGAAACCGCGATCGCTCATCTGGGCAAGGCTTTTCTCCGCCTCCTCCAGCCGACCGGCCTTCAGGTCGCGCGCTGTCAACAACAGGTTCGCGGTGCTCAGCGAACCGCCGGCCTTGATCAGGCGTTCCGCATAGCCCGCCGCCTTGTCGCCCTTACCCGCCCCGAGATTGAGAATAAACGCGCGCCGCAACAACGCTTCGTTTTCGGGATTTCCCTCAAGCACCCGCGCGATAAGCTTCGCGGCACGTTCGAGATCGCTCTGGCTTTCGGCGAAGCGGCCGGACAGGTAGCTGCCATAAATCGACTGCTCATCCGACGTGTCGGCGAGCGTCATCGCCGGCTTTCCCGCGGCTGCCACGTTGCGATTATCGGCAACGTCTTCCTCGGAGCACGCGCCTGCAAGCAAGGCGATGCCAATGGATAGTCCGATGCCGGCGACGGATCGGCGGCGACTTGTTCGATCACACAGCATGTGCTGGTTTCAAAGCCTCATTCAATTGCGAGAACTAGGTCGGAAACTCCGCCTACGGCTCGACACACTTCGGTCAGCCGGGCCAACCGCCCTTACGGTACCGCCCGTTCTTGATTTTACTCGAAATGCGGGGGTCAAGTCAGCCGCAAACCTTCCCTTACATATTAGGATAGTTTGGGCCGCCGCCGCCTTCCGGCACGACCCAGTTGATGTTCTGTCCCGGATCCTTGATATCGCAGGTCTTACAATGGACGCAGTTCTGGGCATTTATCTGCAAGCGCGGGTTGCTTCCGTCGTCGTCTCGAATAATTTCGTACACGCCCGCCGGGCAATACCGCTGTTCAGGCGCATCGAATTCGGCGAGGTTGACCGCGATGGGAACCGAGTCATCCTTCAGCGTCAGATGAATTGGCTGGTCTTCCTCGTGATTGGTCGCCGAAAACGCGAGATTGGTCAATCTGTCGAAAGTCACCTTTCCGTCCGCCTTGGGATACTCGATTTTCTTCGATTCCGATGCCTTGCGGAGGCTGTCATGATCCGCGTGCGCGTGGCTGAGGGTCCAGGGCGCCTTGCCGCGCAGCAAGACCTGATCGATGCCGGTGTACAAGGTGCCGCCCAGGAGGCCCCATTTGAAGGCCGGCCGGACATTACGCGCGGCATTGAGTTCGGTATACACCCATGAATCGCGGAACGCCGCGGCGTAACCCGTCAATTCGGAATTCGCCCCGTCATCGCCAAGCGCGTCAAAAGCCGCTTCCGCGGCGAGCATGCCCGACTTCATCGCGGTATGCGACCCCTTGATTTTGGGCATATTGACGGTCCCCGCCTCGCAACCGATCAACACGCCGCCGGGAAAAGTCAACTTTGGCAGCGATTGAATGCCGCCTTCATTGATCGCGCGCGCGCCATAAGCGATGCGGCGGCCGCCCTCAAAAGTCGGCCTGATCTTTGGGTGGGCCTTGAAGCGTTGGAATTCCTCATAGGGCGACAGATACGGGTTTGTATAGTCCAACCCCAGCACGAAACCGACCGAAACCAGATTGTCTTCCATATGATAGAGGAACGATCCGCCATAGGTGTC